>NZ_JAJPRF010000009.1 GCF_021206925.1 Rhodoflexus caldus
CGCGCCTTGCGGAGGCTAACAACCCTGTTTTACAAGCCATGCTTGCCCATAAAGCACAACCAAACTCTGTTATTGGCTAGTACTTAATGAAAAAGGCCGCCCCTTTTCGGACGGCCTCTTTTTTTGTATCAAGTACCTTCTTAAACACGCAAACTTTTAAAGGATGCCAAGGACGAACGCTGATTGCTTCTCTTTTAAAAATCAATTCCGTGCGAACCTGCGATATCTGCCTGTCAGCAGCGCTATGAAACAAAAAATTAAACCGAGAAATTTGGAATTGACAAAATCGTTCCGCTACTTTGCGAAGTAATGAAAAATCGAGGCGCGATATTCTTTGGCTATTGGTTCTGGCACATGGGAAACCCGTGTGAACAGTAGCCTATTGTCGCAACTGATGATAGATTGAAAACCCAAAAAGGCTTGCTGTTCACCGCAGCAAGCCTTTTTGTTTTGCCCTTAAACGCATGAAAATTCTGGTTTTAGACAATTACGATTCGTTTACCTACAATCTGGTGCACTTGCTCAAAGTGCTGGGCGCTGCACCCGATGTGCACCGCAACGACAAAATCAGTTTGGACGAGGTGGCGGCCTACGACAAAATCCTGCTGTCGCCCGGGCCGGGGCTGCCTGCCGATGCGGGTATCATGCCCGAACTGATTCGCCGCTATGCCCCCGAAAAGTCCATTTTGGGCGTATGCTTGGGGCATCAGGCCATCGGTGAGGCTTTTGGCGGCTCATTGGTCAATCTGGGCGAGGTAGTGCACGGCATAGCCACCGAAACTACTGTGCTCAAACACGAAAACACGCTGTTTGAAGGCATCCCCAACAGCGTTAAGACCTGCCGCTACCATTCGTGGATTGTGCGCCGCGAAGATTTCCCCAAAGTGCTGGAAATCACTGCCGAAGATGCGGCGGGCAACATCATGGCGCTGCGCCACCGCCAATACGACGTGCAGGGCGTACAGTTCCACCCCGAATCCTACATCACAGACTACGGGCAACAGATGCTGGCTAACTGGCTGAAAAATTAATCTGACGACCATGAAAGAAATTCTCAACCATCTTTTTGAACACAAAACCTTAGACAAAGCCACTGCCCGCGAAGTGTTTATCAATTTGGCGCAGGGGCAATACAACAACAGCCAAATGGCCGCTTTTATGACCGTTTTCCTCATGCGCAGCATTACCGTAGAGGAACTCGGCGGTTTCCGCGATGCCATGCTGGAACTCTGCATCCCGTTCGATACGCAAGGTATGCCCGCCATTGATGTGTGCGGCACGGGCGGCGATGCCAAAGATACCTTCAACATTAGCACGCTGGTGTCATTTGTAGTAGCTGGTGCAGGTGTGAAAGTGGTTAAACACGGCAACTACGGCGTTTCTTCGGTGTCGGGCTCGTCTAACATGCTGGAATATTTCGGCTATCGGTTCACCAACAACCAAGATGATTTGCTGCGCATGTTGGACAGCGCCAATATCGCCTTCCTGCACGCGCCGATGTTCCACCCCGCTATGAAGAACGTAGCCCCCGTTCGCCGCGAACTGGGTGTCAAAACATTTTTCAATATGTTGGGGCCAATGGTCAATCCTGCTTTCCCCGATTACCAGTTTGTCGGAGTTTTCAGCCTTGAATTAGCACGCAAATACGGCTATTTGTACCAGCAAACGGGCAAAAAATTCGCCGTTGTTCACAGTTTAGACGGTTACGATGAAATCTCGCTCACCTCGCCCTGCAAAGTCATTGATGCACAAGGCGAGCGCGTAGTGCAGGCGCAAGACTTCGGGTTCAGTGCCAAAACGCAGGAAAGCCTCTACGGCGGCAAAACCGTAGAAGAAGCAGCCAAAATTTTCACTGAAATTCTGGAAGGCAGAGGCACACAGGCGCAAAACGAAGTCGTGATAGCCAATGCCGCCATGGGGCTGCGAACCGTAAACCCTGCGCTGTCTGTTGCCGATGCCGTAGCACAGGCCACCGATTCGCTGATGGGCAAAAAAGCACTCCATTCGTTTAAAAAACTTGTCAATTATCAATCATAAACTCAAAAAAATTATGGAACAATTCATGGAATTGCTGCACCAATTTGAGGCAGCCGAACAACAGTACATCCGAATTCATCCCGACGCACAGCCTTTGGGCAATTTTTACAACGCTTTCGGCTTAAAAAAGCTACTGGAAATTCTCAAAGAAGCCGACGGGCGAAAAATCACTTTCAAATTCAACGCAACACTACAGAAATACGAGTACTCATTTGCATAAAAAATGGACATCCTACAAAAGATAATTGCCCATAAAAAGACCGAAGTAGCCGCTGCCATGGAGGCGGTTACTTCGGCACAATTGGAGCAAAGCCCGCTGTTTGGCCGCCCGACGGTTTCGCTGAAAAAACGCCTGCAAAGCCCTTCGGAGCTGCCGCATATCATTGCCGAGTTTAAAAAACAATCACCTTCCAAAGGAGTGATTAACGCCCATGCACAGCCTGCCGAAGTTGCCCGCGGCTATCAAGAGGCAGGCGCAGCAGCAATATCGGTACTTACAGATGTAAGTTTTTTTGGCGGAAGCAATGCAGACTTACAAGCTGCCCGCGCTGCCGTTGAAATCCCGATTTTGCGAAAAGATTTTACCGTTTCGGATTATCAGATTGTTGAGGCCAAGGCATTAGGTGCAGATTTAATCCTGCTGATTGCCGCCGCGCTCACCCCTGCCGAAATTCGCCAATTTACGCGCACTGCACACGGATTGGGGCTGGAAGTGCTCTTAGAAGTACACAGCGAGGAAGAATTGGAGCGCAGTTTTTTCCCCGAAATAGACATGGTGGGCGTAAACAACCGCAACCTCAAAACTTTTGAAGTGAGTTTGGAGGTTTCCAAGCGATTGAGCCGCTTGATACCTTCGGGCGTGCCAAGCGTTTCGGAAAGCGGTATCAGCAGCCTTTCAGAGGTTATTGAACTGCAACAATTTGGTTTTCAAGGCTTTCTGATGGGTGAAAATTTCATGAAAACGGCAAATCCTGCACTTGCACTGGCAGATTTTCTGCGGGAAGACGCGCATTGACTCCCACCGGATGCTAAAAACATCGTTTTTTGCCGAACATGTGATATTTTCTAAATTTGCATCTCAATTATTACATCACCCCCATGGTATCTACTCGGCGGCTGGCGTCAAGTCTTATCATTTCCTTTATCATCGGCTTTTTTACGTTGGTATTAGGGCTCAGTTTTGCCATTCAGCACGTGGAGCAAAAGAACGAACTGAACCGCATTTCCAACATGGCCGGCCGCCAGAGAACATTGGTCAGGTCTTTGCAGGCCGCTTGGTTATTTAACCGTCAGGCAAAGAGCATATCCGAGCGAATGCAGGCACACCGTACGATTGATTCGCTGGTAACACTTCTGGAAAACACTCACTACAACCTGCTCAACAAGACGGATACCTTTTCCAAAGCACAACTTTATCACACGCCCGAGATAGAAAAAGATTTGGCTGAAATAACACCTACTTTGGTAAAATATGTCCGCATGATTAACACGGATACAACTGCTGTTCAGGAGGTTATAAAAACAGCCAATACGCTTGTCGCTCAAATCAGCGAACTAACGGATATCCACTATGCCGGATTGCACCGTGCGCACAACCGCGATGCATCTAATTACCTGTGGGCGGTATTGCTGATTGTTGGCAGCATTTTACTGTTCCAAAACCTGTTTTTAGTGTATCCGACGTTTAAGAAATTAGATGAAAAAATCAGGGACGCAGCGCTGGCAACCGAGCAGATAGAAAAGCAAAACCACGAACTGATTGTACTGCAAGACTCACTGCAAGAACAAAACGAAGAGTTGAAAGCCAAGCAGGAAGAGTTGCAGATGCTGACCGAAGAGCAAAAAATGCAAAATGAGCGCTTGGAAACCAAACAAAAGCTCATCAGCGAGGCCTATCGGCATATTACCGAAAACATCATGTATGCTACGCGGATTCAGGCATCCTTCCGCACCGACCCGCAGCGATTGGTAGAAAGTTTTCCCGATTGCTTTGTTTTTGAGAAAGCCAAAGACATGCTTTCGGGCGATTTTTATTGGTACACCGAACGCGAGCAGTACAAAATTCTGGCCGTAGGCGATTGTACCGGACACGGCGTTTCAGCCGCTCTGATGACAATGGTTGGGATTACCACACTTTATCAAATTATCAAAATTGAGCATCTGACAACTCCTTCCGTCGTTTTGCATAAGTTACATCATCGCATCATTGAAATTTTACAGGGCAAAGGCGCAAGCAAACCCGTAAATGACGGCATGGACATCAGTCTGCTGGTTTTTGATACGGATAAACAGACACTTACCTTCGCAGGAGCTAACAGCAGCATCTGCTTGGTGCGCAACGGAACCATTGAACGTTTGATAAGTGCCAAACTGCCCATCGGTAGCTTCCAGATTAAAACAGAGCGCACTTATCCCGACATTGAAATTGCTTTACAGCCCGGCGATAAAATTTATGCCTATACGGACGGTTTCCAAGACCAATTCGGCGGAGCAGAAAACACCAAATATTACTCTCGCCGTTTCCGCGAGTTATTGCTGAATACCTCTCAACACCCGATGGATAAGCAAAAAACGATGATAGTCAATGAGTTGAGAACGTGGCAAGGCATGTTGCCTCAAACCGATGATATATTGGTAATAGGTTTGCAGCCTTGCTAAAAACAAATTTGGCAACCGACCAACAGCTACCAACTTTTATACAGGTTGTTTACCTTTGCCCCATGATGAACCAAGACCTGAAAGTCTTCAATACGCTCACAAGGGAAAAAGAACCTTTTGAGCCCCTGCATCCGCCCTTTGTAGGCATGTACGTATGCGGGCCAACCGTTTACAACTTTGTACACTTAGGCAATTGCCGCACTTTTACCTGTTTTGATATTATCTATCGCTACCTGACTCACATTGGCTACAAAGTGCGCTACGTGCGCAATATTACCGACGTCGGCCATTTGGAAAACGATGCTGACGAAGGCGAAGATAAAATTGCCAAAAAAGCGAAATTAGAAAATTTAGAGCCGATGGAAGTGGTGCAGCGCTACGCCAACAACTTCCACGTGGTAATGGAGCAACTCAATAATATTCCGCCTTCCATTGAGCCGCAAGCAACCGGACACATAGTAGAGCAGATAGAAATGGCGCAGGCCATTATGCGCAACGGCTTGGCTTATGAAGTCAATGGTTCAGTTTATTTTGATGTACGCAAATATAATTTACAGCATCAGTACGGCAAATTATCGGGACGCATATTGGATGAGTTGGTATCCGGCACACGCGAATTAGACGGGCAAGGCGAAAAACGCAACCCCGAAGACTTTGCGCTCTGGAAAAAAGCATCACCCGAGCATATCATGCGCTGGAACTCCCCTTGGGGCGAAGGTTTCCCCGGCTGGCACTTGGAGTGCTCCGTAATGAGTCAGAAATATCTGGGGCAAAAGTTTGACATCCACGGCGGCGGCATGGACTTAAAATTCCCGCACCACGAGTGCGAAATTGCACAGTCGGTCGGCTATTGCGGCGAAGAACCCGTGAAATATTGGCTGCACACCAACATGCTGACCGTGAACGGCGCGCGCATGAGCAAAAGCGCAGGCAACGGCATTTTGCCGCAGGAATTGTTTACGGGCAACCACCCGCTGTTGGAGCAGGCCTATAGCCCGATGACTTTCCGCTATGCCCTGCTGCAAACCCACTATCGCAGCACGATGGATATTTCCAACGATGCACTCAAAGCCGCTCAAAAGGGCTATATGAAAGTTATCAACGGCTTGCGAATTGCAAAAAAAATGCAGTATGCAGCCGATGACTCTGTTGCAGTGGACAGCAAAGCTGTTGAAGAAATCAACCGAATCATTGCTTCCATCTACAAAGGCATGAACGATGACTTCAACACAGCCGTTGCGCTTTCGGCATTGTTGAATTTGTTGAAAAAAATCAACTCCATTCACAACGGGCAAATGAAAGCGGCCATGCTGGATGAGGCAACATTCCAAAAAATGATTGCTACCTACATTGCCTTTGTGGAGGATGTTTTTGGGCTGCGCGAAGAAGTCCGCACCGACATAGACCGCATCATGAGTGTATTGTTGGGCGTTTATCGCGAAGCTAAACTCAACAAAGACTTCGGCATGGTAGATACTCTCCGCGCGCAGTTTAAGGAGTTGGGCATCGTTGTCAAAGACATGAAAGACCGTATTGAGTGGGCTTACGAAGAATAATTTTCACTTTTGGCTCAAAAAATCTTCCACTGCACTTGCCAGAAAATCAATGTCGGCGGGGGTATGCGCCGCATGGATAACCACGCGAGTAACCGTCGGGCCGTTGATATCAGGATAAGGGAATGCCGAAATCAGTATTCCCTTTTCCAATAAAAATTCATACAGCCCTTGCACATCGGTGTAAAATACAGGATAGCCTTCGGTAAACTTAAAAATTCCGAAGGGATGCAGTTTTTTGGCTGCCAACGCCACATTTTCAGCCAATTGCAGGCGCTGCGTTTCCCAAATCGGGGCGGCGTGCAGCATGGCATACGCACAGGCAGGCGCGCAAGGGGATGCTCCGGCAAAAAAGGCATTGTGCGAAAGCAAACGACCGTAGTGTGCATTGGTCAGAATCAGCCCTGCGGCAAGCCCGCAAGCCTTTGCCAACGAAGCCACTACAACGGGCTGCACCTGCGCAAACCGTTGTAAGGTCGGGAAAATGCCTTTGCCCGCTTCGCCCGTAATGCCGATGCCGTGCGAGTCGTCGGCAATGAGCGTAACTTGTGCCCCTTCGGGCAAGTCTGCCAGCGGCGAAAAGTCATAAAGTTCGGCTTTTACCGAGTCTAAAGCATTGCAAACCAGTAAATAAGGGCGGTTTGGTTCGCGCTGCACCTTTGCCACCATAGTTTCCAGCCATTGCCCGAACGCGCCGTCTTCGCGGGTTTCCAGCCCCGACCAAAGCGCCTGATGCGTACGGGGCGCATAGAAAACAACCGTTTCGGGGTGTTTGTGTACGTGTTGGCGCAACCACCAAGCCGTCAGTTGCCCTGCCATAAAGCCCGAAGAAAGCAGAATTGCCTTTTCAGCGCCCGTGTATTGCTGCCAGAATTGCTCCGCCGCCTCATAAACCGCAAGCCGCAGGTTGGCAGTGCGCGAGCCGCCGAAGTTATTCCCGTGCCGTTCCATGCCTTCGGCAAGCAATTGGCGGAAACCCGCATGAGAAGGCAATGCCAGATAAGACGTACCGCTGAAATAGCGCATTTCGCCGCATTCGGTGCGCAACGTGCGCCCGATGGGGTCGTTTGTATGCAAAATCATGTTGCAAAGTTGCAAAATACCCATCAATTGGGGCGGCAATTCATTTCTTGCTGAACAAAATCGCCCGCAAACGAGTTTATGTTTAGAATTGATTTAAATAAGCGCTAATTTTGCAGCCTATTCATTCCGTTCCGCAAGGAAATTGCTATGCTTGACATCACATCCATTCGGCAGGATTTTCCGATTCTTCAACAAGAAGTCAACGGAAAGCCGCTGATATATTTTGACAATGCCGCTACGTCGCAAAAACCGCGTCAGGTGATTGATGCGCTGACGCACTATTACGCGGCAATCAATGCCAACGTTCACCGCGGTATTCACTTTTTGGCAGAAAAAGCAACGGAAGCCTTTGAAAATACCCGCGAAGCTGTCGCCAAAATGATTAATGCGCCTTCCAAAGAGCAAATTATTTTTACCAGAGGCACAACCGAATCCATCAACTTGGTAGCTGCCAGCTATGGGCGCACTTTCATCGGCGAAGGCGATGAAATTATCGTCAGCACAATGGAACACCATTCCAACATTGTGCCTTGGCAAATGCTTTGTCAGGAAAAAAACGCCGTTTTGAAGGTCATCCCCATCAACGATGCGGGCGAACTTTTGATGGACGAGTACCTAAAAATGCTTTCACCGCGCACCAAGTTGGTTGCCGTCATGCACGTTTCCAATGCTTTGGGCACAGTCAATCCCGTAGCGGAAATTATCCGATTGGCGCACGAACAAGGCGCAAAAGTGCTGATTGACGGCGCACAGGCAGCTCCGCACTATCGTATTGACGTTCAGGCTCTTGACGTTGATTTTTACGCCTTTTCGGCGCATAAGATGTACGGCCCCACGGGCATGGGCATCCTCTACGGCAAGCGCGAGTTGCTGGAAGCCATGCCTCCTTATATGGGTGGCGGCGAAATGATTAAAGAAGTGAGCTTCAAAGGGACAACCTACAACGAAATTCCCTACAAGTTTGAAGCGGGCACGCCCAACATCGGCGATGCGGTGGCAATGAAAGCCGCCATTGACTACATGCAAAGCATTGGGCAAGAAGCAATTGCCAAGCACGAACAGGATTTGCTCACCTATGCCACCGATGCGGTTGCTACCATCCCGGGCATCCGCCTGATTGGTACAGCACACCAAAAAGCAAGCGTACTTTCCTTCCTCATAGACGGTGTTCACCCCTTAGACTTGGGCATGATGCTGGATGCCAAAGGTATTGCCGTGCGGACAGGCAGCCATTGCGCCATGCCGCTCATGGAACGCTTGGGCATAGACGGAACTGTTCGCGCCTCTTTTGCTGTTTACAACACCGAAGCGGAAATAGATACTTTTGCCAAAGAATTGCGCAAGGCTGCCGAAACCCTGCGATAGCTTTTCAGATTATGACCATTCAGGAAATTCAGGACGAAATCATAGATGAGTTTGCTTTGTTCGACAACAAAGAAGACCGCTACGGCTATATCATAGAATTGGGCAAAAAATTAGCACCCTATCCGGAAGCCTACCGAACGGACGATTTCCTTATCAAAGGATGCCAGTCGAAGGTATGGATAAAGCCCGAAATACAAAACGGCAACCTTGTATTCTACGGCGACAGCGACTCTACCCTTGTCAAAGGCATTGTGAGCCTATTGCTGCGGGTGCTTTCGGGTCAGCCTGCCCGCGAAATTGCTGCAGCGGATTTGTATTTCATCGACCGCATCGGCATGAGACAGATGCTTTCCATGAACCGCTCCAATGGTTTGGCGGCTATGGTAAAACAGCTCAAACTCTACGCATTGGCTTATACATCTACGGATACTCCTAACTGAATCGGCTTATGGAACTGATTGACACCTCACAGGCGGCAGAAAACAACACCTCCGCTTCGGCAGAAGCTACGAACGTAGTGCCGATAGAAAACCTTCGGGACAAGGTCATAGAAGCGCTCAAAACGGTTTATGACCCCGAAATTCCTGTTGATATCTACGAATTGGGGCTTATCTACGAAATTACCGTCTATCCGGTCAATAATGTTTTCATTTTAATGACGCTTACCTCGCCCGCTTGCCCTTCGGCAGAGCAGATTCCGGGCGAAGTCAAAGAAAAAGTCAGTGCCATTCCCGGCGTTAATCAGGTGACGGTAGAACTGACATTTAACCCTCCCTACACGCAGGAGATGATGTCGGAAGTTGCCAAGTTAGAGCTGGGCTTTCTATAATTTTTCGTTTTTTATTCACCCAATAATCAGCTTTTGAGTATGTACCCGAAAGAACTTACAGACCCCATGAAGCACGACCTTACCTCGGTCGGTTTTGAAGATTTGGATACACCCGAAAAGGTAGAAGCAGCCATGAAACGCCAAGGCGTTACAATGGTTGTTGTCAATTCCGTGTGCGGTTGTGCAGCAGGCGCAGCGCGTCCGGGGGTAAAATTGGCGCTTCAGCACGCACCCGTAAAGCCCGACCACTTGGTTACGGTTTTTGCGGGCGTAGACAAAGAGGCGGTTGCCAAAGCACGCGAATACATGTTGCCTTATCCGCCTTCTTCGCCTTCTATCGCTATTTTTAAGGATGGTGATTTGATGCATTTCATTGAGCGCCACCACATTGAAGGCCGTTCGGCACAAATGATTGCCGAGCACTTGGTAGATGCTTTTCAGGAGTTCTGCGAGGCTTAATAATGCCTTACATAAAGGACTATCTACTGTAAAAAATCCCGACAGGTTTTGACAATCTGTCGGGATTTTGTTTGGCTATGCGGATATACGCAAACCGCGCAGCGTTTGGAGGATGCGTAGGCTAAATACTTGATTTTGAGTATTATGACAACAGTTGCATCACCTGCTGACGGTAGTCCCGATGGGATGTTTCTGCCCAACGGATAAAACTGTTTTCGGCAAAACTGCCCAAAACCGTGTCCATTTCTTTCTCATTGGCATAAACGGCCTTGCGATAGGGGTTGGTATAGTCCTTCCGACGACTTTCCATAATGCCTTTGGTAATTTTTTCGTCGGTGAAAAGGCTCTGCTCCAACAGTTGTTCCAAGGCTGCTTTGCTGTCTATCGGCTGCCCGAAAACATGCGCATAAGCCGCTATTGCATGTTTGAGTTTATCCATCGGATAGGTTGCCGCCTGTTCGCGATAGAATCGGTGCACTTCTTCCCAAGTGGTTACTTTCTTATGCTTAATGTCGGTTAGTAACTGTTGCAGGGCATCGCGGCGGATGAGTTGGCCACCTACATTGTCCCACTCCGATAACCGGCAGTCGTTTGGTAAACGTGCGAGCAGTTCGTTGAGCGAACGGATGCCCTGTCCTTCCGCAAAAACGGTCAGTTGCTTTGCCAAGTGAAAGGCTACAAGTTCGCGATAGAGGGCATAGGCTTTGGCTGTTTTGAGAATCACAACGGGGCGCTTGCTGTTTTCAAAACCCTCGGCCAATACGGTCATTTTTTGTACTTCATCGGGAGTTTCTTGCAATAGTTTATGACCGAGCGGTAAAAGGTCTTCATGGGTATATTCACTCCAATGGCTGTTTTGTTCGCGCAGACGGGCTTTTGCAACGGCTTCTGCCAGAATATCCAGCCCGTGAATCATTTCATTAATCGTATCAGGGGCAAGATAGTTGTATTCCAGTAATTGTACTTTTTTGGTACGCTTGTCGCGGTCGCCATATTTCCATGCGTTGCGTGCCAGCGCATAGAGGTTGTGGAAAAACCAGTAGCCGGGCATTACCAGCAGTCGGTTTTTATCCAAGTCGTTGCTGACCAACGAAAAAGGCAGCGGAATATTCAGTTCGTAATGGAAGTCGCTTTTTGCCAGAATGGTAAAGGAGGCAAAAACCGAGTTGTGCTTAATGCTTACGCACAACCCCGGCCAAAAGCCCCGTCCTGCTATCATTTCACCGTCTGCCCCGCGGCTGTTGTGATTGCTGCCAATGGTAGCACCCGCTGCCATATTGGTCTGCCCCTGCAACAGTGCAGCGCAGAGAAAGGAGTTGTTGTGGTGTTGCTCGTGTGCAGGGAATATGAGTGAATTCAGCACTTCGCAGCACGAAATCACCGCATTATTTCCCAGATAAGAGTTAATCAGGCGCGCGCCGTATTTGAGTTGCGAATGAGAAGCCATCACAAAGCGAACGGCTTTTACACCGTAAAAAATGCGGCAGCCTTCGCTTATAATGCCATTGACAAGCTCACAACCCTCACCAATTTGCGTATGGGCTTCGGCAGACGAGTGAATGGTCAGGTTTTTCAGCTTGTTTGCTCCTTTAATATACACGTCGGAGCCCATATTGACATCCTTGATGATTTTTGTATTTTTAATGATGCACCGATTGCCGATTCTGCCATAGAATCCTCGTTTGGGGGAGAATTCGCGTATGGTCATTTTCCGAAAACTTTCCATCAGTTCCTCATCGTGGCGGTTGCGCGTCCACATCCACGCATCGCCCGGGAGCATATTGCTGAAAGGCAGCACTTTCCGCCCGCCGTTTTCGTTGCACAGTTCTAACCAGATGCGCACGCTCTCGTCTTCGCCTTCTTTGACAATGCCGTTGCCGAATTTGGCGTAGTTAGTTGTTGCCATTTCGTTTACGTTAGCTATAATAGCCTCATTGCCAATTAGATAGTGCGACAGGTAATTAACATTGTCAATCACTACATTGTCGCCGATATCGCAGCTGATGATGGTGCTGTTGTACAAACCGACCCGCATCCGCAAGTTGTGGTATTCCAGATAATAAGGCTCTAATTTGCCGATGCGAATCAGCCCGAAAAACTGACAATTTTTAACCAAGCGCGCATCAAAGGCATCACTGACCCAAATCTGATTCCAATCGTCGCTGGTGTTGTTGTTGCGCACCAATGCCTCAATTTCGTAGGCGGTCAGATGGCGATAGTTGCCGTTAGGGTTTTGTTCAAAACGCAGATAATATTCGTCTTTGCCTTCCGGTAAGTATTCCGCAGGAATAAACCGATAGCCCAATTGCTGTATCGGGTATTTAGTAATGTTGTTCATTAGAAAAGTCAGTATAATTGTTTGCTTACGAAAGGTCTGAAAATTTATGCTTATTTTGATGCGAATTTATCATTTCGCCGCAGATGGCAATAAAAAAGAATTGGAGAACAATGCAAAAATTAGTTGTGATAACAACTAATTTTGACCATAATTAAGTAATTTGCGCATCTAAAATCACAGCAAATCATTAATTATTTATTTTTCACATATGGAACACACTGTAACCTCGCACCACGTAAACGGTGCAAACGGTCAGGGCAAATGTCCCTTTACCAATGGCATGTTGAGAACCGGCGCAGGTGGTGGCACAACTAACCGCGACTGGTGGCCTAATCAGTTGAAGTTGAACATCCTCCGCCAGCACTCGTCGCTTTCCAATCCGATGGATAAGGACTTCAACTATGCAGAGGCGTTCAAAAGCCTTGATTTGGCAGCTGTGAAGAAGGATATCTATGAACTGATGACAACTTCGCAAGACTGGTGGCCTGCCGACTACGGTCATTACGGGCCGTTGTTCATTCGTATGGCATGGCACAGCGCGGGCACTTACCGTATTCACGACGGACGCGGCGGCGCAGGCACAGGCACACAGCGCTTTGCCCCTCTGAACAGTTGGCCTGACAACACGAACTTGGACAAAGCACGCCTGTTGCTGTGGCCTATCAAGCAGAAATACGGCAAAAAATTGTCATGGGCAGACCTGATGATTTTGGCCGGCAACTGTGCGCTGGAATCTATGGGCTTTAAAACCTTTGGCTTTGCCGGCGGTCGTGAAGATGTTTGGGAGCCTGAGGAGGATATCTACTGGGGTTCTGAAACCGAATGGCTGGGCGATAAGCGCTACACCGGCGACCGCGAGCTGGAAAATCCGCTTGGTGCCGTACAAATGGGCTTGATTTACGTAAACCCTGAAGGCCCCAACGGCAAACCTGACCCGATTGCTGCTGCCCGCGACATCCGCGAAACATTCGGCCGCATGGCAATGAATGACGAAGAAACGGTGGCTCTGATTGCCGGCGGACATACTTTCGGTAAAACACACGGCGCGGCAGACCCCGCCAAATACGTAGGTCGTGAACCTGCGGGTGCAAGCATTGAAGAGCAAGGTTTGGGCTGGAAAAACACATTCGGCACAGGCAATGCGCAATACACCATCACCAGCGGTTTGGAAGGTGCATGGACAACTACGCCAACCAAGTGGAGCAATAACTACTTTGAAAACCTGTTTGGTTATGAGTGGGAATTGACCAAAAGCCCGGCGGGTGCTTGGCAATGGAAACCCAAAGGCGATGCAGGCGCAGGCACTGTTCCCGATGCGCACGACCCCAACGTACGCCATGCACCAATGATGCTCACCACTGACTTGGCGCTGCGTTTTGACCCTGCCTACGAAAAAATCTCTCGCCGTTTCTATGAAAACCCCGACGAGTTTGCAGATGCTTTCGCACGCGCATGGTTCAAACTCACACACCGCGACATGGGGCCTCGTGCACGTTATCTTGGCCCTGAGGTGCCTGCCGAAGAACTCATCTGGCAAGACCCCGTTCCACCGGTTACACATGAACTGATTGACGAACAAGACATTGCCGCTCTGAAAGGCAAAATCCTTGCTTCGGGGCTGTCTGTGGCACAATTAGTAGCCACCGCATGGGCTTCTGCTTCTACTTTCCGCGGTTCGGATAAGCGCGGTGGTGCTAACGGTGCCCGCATTCGCTTGGCTCCACAGAAATACTGGGAAGTAAACAATCCTGTACAGTTATCAAAAGTGCTGGATACGCTGGAAGGCATCCAGAAAGAATTTAACGCTGCCAACACTGCTAAGCAGGTTTCATTGGCCGACCTGATTGTATTGGGCGGTTGCGCTGCCATTGAAAAAGCGGCCAAAGATGCCGGCCATAACATCACGGTACCATTCACGCCGGGAAGAACCGATGCTTCGCAAGCACAAACAGACGTTGAATCCTTTGCTGTACTTGAGCCTGTTGCCGATGGTTTCCGCAACTACAAAAAGTCAAAAACCGGTTATTTGGCAACTGCCGAAGAACTGTTGGTGGACAAAGCTCAACTGCTGACCCTGACCGCACCTGAAATGACCGTGCTGGTAGGCGGTATGCGCGTGCTGAACACCAACTATGACGGCTCTAAGCACGGAGTATTCACTAAGCGCCCTGAAACGCTGACCAATGACTTCTTTGTAAACCTGCTGGATTTCGGAACTACTTGGAAAGCAACCTCCGATGCACAGGAAACTTTTGAAGGCTTTGACCGCAAAACAGGCCAGTTGAAGTGGACTGCCACTCGTGCCGACCTGATTTTCGGCTCTAACAGCGAACTGCGCGCCATTGCCGAAGTGTATGGCGCTGCCGATGGTCAGGAGAAGTTTGTTAAAGACTTCGTGGCTGCATGGAATAAGGTGATGAACCTCGACCGTTTTGACCTGCACAACTAATCGGTAACTGATTGGTAAGCAGTAAAACCACATAAAAATTGAACCCCGACAGGTGATACTTGTCGGGGTTTTTAAATTCGGCATTGCGCAGTGTGCCGCAAAAATGCCTGCTATTCCCAATATTGTGAATCCCGCCAATAATTTGCTAAAATCCCGCTTGGTTGTGCAGAGAGGCAAGACACGTTATTTCATCTTATAAATAACTGATTGATAGGGTTTTAAGCGAATATCTTTCCCTTCGGGAATGTCAGCGGAGTAGTTGTTGATGAGCACCTGCTTGGCACTGACGGCTTCGGGCAGGCTGATGCTTGCTTCGCGGTCGCTGAAATTGTGCAACACCAACAAACGGCTGCCTTCATGTGTGCGCGTATAGGCATATACCTGCGGATGTTCGCGCTGCAAGAGTTGATACGCACCGTATATCAACGCAGGATTTTCTTTGCGCAAGCGCACCATGCGGCGGAAATGGTTCAGCACAGAGTTGGGGTCTTTGTCTTGCTTGGCTACGTTGATTTCCACATAGTTAGGATTTACGGGCAACCACGGCGTGCCTGTGGTAAACCCTGCCTGCGGATTGCTGTTCCACTGCATCGGCGTTCTGCCGTTGTCCCGCGAACCGAATTTCAGGTCTGCCATATAGGCTACCACGTCGCCGCCGCTGTTGAGCACTTTTTTATAGCCGTTGATGGCAGCAATATCTTGGTATTGTTCAATTTTTTCAAAGCCTATGTTGGTCATGCCCAACTCGTCGCCGTAGTAGCAATAAGGCGTACCGCGCATACTCAAAATGAAGGTATTCAGCATTTTAGCGACAGCCTCGCGGAATTGGGGCGCATCGGTGGCATAGCGATTGACCATCCGCGCTTGGTCGTGGTTGGCAAGAAAAATTGAAATCCATCCTTTTTGGGCAAAAGCGCTGTCCCAACGGGAAAAAACATCTTTCAGGTGCAGCAAATCGTAGCCCGTGCGCTTGGGAATATCCACACCGTCAAAGGCATAAGCCATGTTGAGTTCTTGGCGGTCTTCGTCCACTAAATTGTGCGCATCTTCAAAGCTATTGCCTGCGCCTTCGGCTACGCTCATCAGGTTGTATTTGCTCAATACCTCGCGGTTCATTTCTTTTAAATACTCGTGCAAATTGCCCTGCATGGCGTAGTATTGCATAAAATTTTTCTCAAATCCGTCGGGGAATTTGGGAAAAGTGGTGTCTTTGGCGGCAAACTGGAAAGCATCCAAGCGGAAGCCGTCCACGCCTTTTTCTGCCCAAAACTTCATGATGTCGTACACTTCTCGGCGCACTTTGGGGTTTTCCCAGTTCAAGTCGGGCTGTTTGTCGGCGAAATAGTGCAGGTAGTAGGCATTGGTCAGCGAATCGTACTGCCATGCGTCGCCTTTTTCGTCAAACAGGCTGTAACGGTAGGGCGGCGTGCCTTTTTCGGCAGGCCACCAGTGGTAGTAGTTGCGGTAAGGATTGGTGCGCGAACTGCGCGACTGCTTGAACCACTCGTGCTCGTCGCTGCTGTGATTCACGACCATGTCCATAATCAAACGGATGCCGCGTTTGTGCATTTCGGCAAGCAACAGGTCAAAATCTGCCATGGTGCCAAACTCGGGCTGTATGCCGCGATAGTCGCTCAC
The DNA here is from genome assembly GCF_021206925.1 of Rhodoflexus caldus. Taxonomy (NCBI): domain Bacteria; kingdom Pseudomonadati; phylum Bacteroidota; class Cytophagia; order Cytophagales; family Thermoflexibacteraceae; genus Rhodoflexus; species Rhodoflexus caldus. Next base: position 16,410 of record NZ_JAJPRF010000009.1, read on the forward strand.
GTCGTAGCCGTTGTCCGCATTGGGCGATGTATAAATCGGGTTGAGCCAAACAGCATCCACGCCCAGGCTTTTGATGTAGTCCAACTCGCTGATGATGCCTTTCAGGTCGCCTACGCCGTCGCCGTCGGAATCTTTGAAACTTCGTGGATAAATTTGGTAAATCACGGCTTCTTTCCACCAAGGCTGCGCCTGTGCAGCAGTTTCTTGTTTTTTTGGGGTGCAATTTGTCAATCCGATTATCAGAAGACCGATTGCCAACAGAGTGTTTGTTTTCATTGTACGCTCTTATACTAATGGTTTTGCAAGGTTGATTTTATGGGTTTGGCAGATTGGCACGCACAACAGCTTCACTTTTGTTCGTGCGGACAGCTTTTATCAGCATTTCCAAAGTTTTCCAATATAAGCAATGCCCCCTAAAAACTCCACTTGAAGCGCATAAATGCCCGATGATTCAGGGCTTCGTAGGCAGGCAGGGACGCAAAAAAACTCTGCCAGACAATGTCCACATCCAGATTCGTAGCCGGATTGTAGCGCAGGGAAGGCAGCAGCAGTGTCAGGTTGGGGCCGGGCGCATAGAGTACCGAAAGGTTTGCCGACAGCGGCGGGGTGATTTCCTTGCCCATTCCTGCCAAAAAATTCCACCGCGTCGGCATGAGGTGCAGCGGCGAAAAATTGAAATTCAATTGCTGCAAATCGGTGGGGATTTCGCTGATGCCCTCGCTGTTGTAGAGCAGCCCGCCGCTGATGAACCAGCCGTTGGCGAATACATAATTGCTTTCAAGGCTCACATTCACATGCGCTTGGGGGTTGCGATGGGCAGCAAAAAACTGTACTTCGCCTTTGAAGCCTGCGTTTTTGATATTACCCGCCCAGCCACCGCCCAGCGTCAAGCGATTTTGATAAACGCCTGCAATGAGTTGCCAATCGTAGCCGCCTTTGTTAATGAAATATTTGACAGCACCTACCGCCTGTCCTTGCTTGCTGCCCGGCGCAAAAGCGACTTCTACATTGGAAAAGTCGCTGATGTTGTATTGCAGCCGTGCCGCATCGCTGCCCGGGCGTTCTTCGTAGTCAAAATCCAAAAAGTTGAAGGTGTTAAAAATATCGTTGGGATTCCATGTGGTCGTGATGCCCCAATTGAGCCGCTGCCTGCCTAATCGCAGTTGCCAGCGTTCGGTTTTGTATTCTGCCCAAAGCCGCTCGGTATTGAGGTGCATCACTAACGACGCAGTATTGACAGGCACCAACGACAAATTGACCGACTCGTTGGTATTGCGCAACTGTTCCGCATAGTTGGGGATGGCGCGTACTTCATCGCCCCACAGGATGCGGTTGCGCAGTTCCAGCGCGAAAGTCAAGCCGCCGACAGGCTTCCAGCGCATATTCAACCGATTGTGAATCAGATTGTTGGCAGTCAGCGGCTCAAAATTTTTCGGATAGGAAAGCGACTGCATACTTTTTAGGTAGCCGTTGAGTGTGAATTTCGGCGCAGGCGGCAGGCTGTCCTGTGCCGCTGCCGTTTGCCCTGCCAGCCAGAGCAATAGTAAGCAAAGGTATTTCATGACTAATGCGCGTGTGCGGTATCCACTACTGCCGAATCTGACACAATACGCCCGTCCACCAGCGTGATGACGCGCCGCGCCCGCTCAATCACTCGCGGGTCGTGGGTGGAAAACAGAAACGTGATGTTTTCTTCCTGATTGAGCCGCGCCATGATGTCCAGCAAATTGGCGGCAGATTTGGAATCCAGATTGGCGGTTGGTTCGTCTGCCAGTACGAACTGTGGCTTGGAAGCCAGCGCACGGGCAACCGCCACGCGCTGTTGCTGTCCGCCCGACAGTTGCGCAGGGGTGCTGTCTAATTTGTCTTCCATCCCGATTTCGCGGAACAGTTGCTTCATGCGTGCCTCGCGTTGGGTTTTGTCCGCACCTTGCAGCAGCATCACAAACTCGGCATTCTCGCGGGCGGTCAGCACGGGAATGAGGTTGAAGGATTGGAATACAAAGCCGATATTATGCAACCGAAAGTTGATAAGTTCGCCGGCGCTCATGCGGGTAATATCTACGCCATTGATAAAGATATTGCCCTGATTGGGGCTGTCTAATCCGCCGATTAGGTTGAGCAGCGTCGTTTTACCCGACCCCGAAGGCCCTACCAGCGCGGTAAATTCCCCCCGATTGATGTGCAAATGCACATTATTGACTGCATAAACGGGGATGGTATCGGCATTGTAAATTTTGCTGATGTTGTGTGCGTCAATTACTGTGTTTGTCATAGCTTGTGTTTGTTAGTTTTTTACCGCAAAGAGACCTTTAAACCCGACGGGCCTTATAGCCCCGTCGGGTTTGTGCACCATCCGCATGCTCAAAATTCAATTGCGCAATGCGTCAATCGGTTTCATGCGCAGGGCTTTGACGGCCGGTAATATGCTTGCAATCAGTGCGGTAGCTACCACGATGATTAGAACGCTGACGATTCTTTCGCCCGGAAATTCGGGGTAAACCATGGTGCGGAAGCCGAAACTGCCCATCATGTCTTCGCCCATACCTGCCAGATTCAGCCCCTTGTAGCTGTAATAGGTGCTTACCGCCCAGCCAATCGCGATGCCGACGGGTGCACCTGCCAGCGTGAGCAGCACGGTTTCGGTCAATACCAGCAGAAAAATGCGCAGCCTACCCGTCCCCAGCGCCGCCATCATACCAATTTCGCGGGTGCGTTCCATAATTGCCATCAGCATGGTATTGACGATGCCAAACGCCAGTGCAACCATGATGATAATCATAATAATGTAAGAATAATCGTCCACCGTTTTGACCATCAGGTTGGTTTCAGGTGAAATTTCCTGCCACGATTCGCAGCGCAGCGGCGCGGTTTGCTGCCTGATTTGGGTCAGCACAGGCGCTACATCTTCGTCGCGATGCAGCAGCACAGCTATTTCATGCACCCCCTCACCGATGCCTAGCAGTGCGTTCAGTTCGCTTTGGCGCACATACACGTTGCGCTCGTCAAGGGCGGTGTTGGTACTTTGGAAAACAGCCGCCACACGAAAAGCCCCCGCTACGATGTTATTGGCAGTGTCGGTGAAAGTAAGCACTAATTTACTGCCTGTTTTCAGCTTCATTTTATCGGCTAACTTCCTGCCAATCAGCACCTGATTGCGCTTTTCGGGGTTGAAACCTTCACCTTCCGCTATTTTTTGTCTCAATGATGAAAAATCATATTCCTCTTCGGGTACGATGCCGTTGATTTGTACGCCCGTGCTGCCTGTCGGCGTGGAAAGCATCCCTTGTGCAAGGCTGCGCAAAGCGACTTGCTTCACCTGCGGCAGCGCCTGCAATTGCCGCACAATTTTTTCCGCATCGGGAATGAGGAAAACAGGTTCGTAGTCATCCTTAAACTGCGGCTGATGGATTTGCAAGTGCCCGATTTCCTCGTCAATCACCGTTCGGATGCGGCTTTTCATCATGCCTTTGTAGAGTGCCAGCACCGCAATGCCTGCAAATAATCCCAGCGCAATGGAAAACATAATCACTAAACTGCGCATTTTATTGCGCCAAATATTTCGCCATGCCATCAACCAAATAATCATTGCGGTAAAAGTTTAGCGCTTCATTGCGGTTACAGGGTCTAATTGCAGCGCCTTCCATGCGGGATAGGCTGCCAGCACTAACCCGATGATGAGTACGGTCAGTCCCTGCCCCAAAAAAATGGACGGATGCGTTGCCGTCGGGAATATCGGCTCAAAGCCAAAGCGTTTATAGGCTTCGGCAGTTTCGCCGCCAAAGCGCAGCGGGTACAGGCTGAAATAATACACAGGCAACAGACTTGCCAGCAGCCCCAGCACGCATCCTGCCAGCACCGTCAGCACCGTTTCAGCCACTACAAGCGCCATCAGCCGCACCTTGCTCATGCCAATTGCGACCAACATGCCCATTTCAAAGCGGCGTTCCATCATCATCAGCAGCAAAGTGCCGAAAATACCGAATGTAACCAGCATGTAAAGCACACCCTGCACATATTTCATGTTGTTGCTGTCCGTTTCTATGTGTTGCTTAATGTCGGGCAGCATTTCGCCCCAGTTCATCACTTCGTAGTCTTTGCCCAGCAGCTGGCGCAATTTTGCTGCAAGTGTCTGTAAATCACTGGAATTTTGCGGCAGCAGAACGTAAGAAGTAATCAGTCCTTCGGCAGCGTACAAGTCCTGCGCAGCGGCCAGTGGCATAAACAGCACTTGGTCGTTCAGGTTGGGCGCACCGAATTTGAGCAGCCCTTTGATGAGGTATTTGCCCGCTGCCGTTGCCCCGTGATAGCCCTGCCCAATGAGCACCAGCGTATCGTTGATGCCCAATTGCAGCCGTTTCGCCAACCCTTCGCCCAGCAAAACGGCGCGGTCATTGGCTTGCAGGTAGCTTCCTGTGGCTACTTTCTGTTCCAAACCCGTTACGCGGCTTTCCTGCGCGGGGTCAATGCCTACAACAAGGCAGCCTTTGGTAGTGGCCTCGGAAGATGCCAGCGCGAACGATTCCAGACGCGGCGCAACAGCCGCCAGATTGCCCTGTTGCACAATACGTGCCGCCAGTGCGGGTTCATCGGCAAAGGCGTTGTCCAGAGTTTGCTCGTCCCAATAGCCGCTGCGATGCACCTGCATGTAGCCCACATAAAACCCAACCACATTTTTGACCAGATTATCAAAAACGCCTTTTTTCAGGCTTTCGGCAAAAACTGAAAGCACGACGGCGAAAAAAACGGCAGCCATAGAAATAAGCGTCCGGCTGCGGTTACGCCACATATTTTTCCATGCAAGTGCTAAAAGCCACATTATCGGATGGATTTCATTTTTTCAGTAGTAAAAAAATTATCGTCAATCGGTTGATTGTAGCGCACTGACTTGTAAATCATTTCGGTTTTCTGATTTTTCTTGTCCATCGGAATCATTTCTATGTGCGTAGGAATCAGCCGTCCGTCCATGAGCTTGGGCTCGTAGCCGTTCATCACGTTGATGAGTACGCCCTCTTCGTCATAGAACCGCGAATGCAGTTCCATGTAGTGCTGTTGGTCAATGCAGGCAATGATTTTACCCCAGACAACGGCGGTTTGCGGTTTGGGAACCATCTGCACGATATAGCATTTGCGGTCTTGCAGCAGCGTATCGCCCAGCAAGGTATGCTGATAATCATTCACGATGGATGACTCTTTGACCAAATCGTCGTTGGTAAAATCCGTGCCCATCCAGCTTTGGCTCATCATGGAAGGCGGCAGTTTGATGATGCGTTCCAGCGACGGATGCCAGTTCCAGACTTCCTTTTTCCGCTTCAAAAAAGTAATGCCTTTGTCGCGGGCAGGTGAGGTGATAAGAATCATGGAAAAATCCGTTCCCTTTGCCCATGCTTTGAGTTCCATGCTGCGTTTCCACGCGGGTCGGATGGTATTGATGATGATTTCGGTCTGCATGGTTTGCCCCCGCATGACCGAATCTGCCCGGCGCACGATGGTTTCTGCGGTCAGCGGCTGCGCAGCCAAAGCCCACGGAAGCGCAAAAAATAGGATACAGGCAAGCAGCTTCATGGCTTGTTTGAGGTTTGTTTGTTGTGTTGTTACAATAATTTACCTGCTGTTAATCAGCGGGTTGGTATTTTTATTCCGGCAAATAGTTTTCCCAATAATCTTTGGGACTTACAATCTTAGTATTTCTGTAAGTAAAAAAAGTAAAGTCATTGGTATTACCTGTGATTATGAAATCAGCTTCACATTCACTTGCAAGTTCCAAAATCATATTATCGTCCTTATCAGAAATAAGGTCAACTCTTTCTTTTGGTGTAAATTTCTTTGCCTTTAATTCAATGTCTACAAGCAGACTTTCTGCCTTGCCAAAAAAATCAGGGAATCTCGTAAACTTAGGTCTTGATAATACTTCATAATACTCTGACATCAATTCCTCTGAAACACACAGCAGGAATTTGTCATCTATAAATAATTCGTAGATGATTCTATAAGGATAGCTCCGTTGAATGAGCGAAGAAACAATAACATTCGTGTCAATGACGATTTTTTGCATCGCGTACAGCCTTTACCTCTTCGCTTATCTCATCCATTGTCATGGAAGATAGCCCGTATTTTTCAGCTAATTCCACACATTTATTGAGATTTTGCCTCATTAACTCTTTGCTAATGAGGTCAACAAACTCTGTAAAAGTCAGGTTGTCTTTTTTAAGACCGAACTTATTGAACTCTACTTCGGAAATAGAAATATTGAGTGTTCGCATATCTTGTCGGTTCATTTTTACCAAACTACACAAAAAAATTGATTTACCCAAGTTTTATATTTGCCCAAAACGCTAACAAAATAATGCTTCATTTTACCTCACCACAGGAAGCGGTTTCCTGCATTCAATCCGGCCATTGTGTGTTTGTACACAGCGCCGCCATGACCCCGCAAACGCTCGTTGCCGCTATGGTAGCCGAAGCACCGCGCCTGCAAAACGTCAAAGTTATTCACATCCATACCGAAGGGAATGCCGACTACGCCAAACGCGAAATGCGCGGCAGTTTCCAAACCTTCGCCTGTTTTACGGGCGGCAATATGCGGCAGGCAGTCAATGACGGCACGGCGGACTATATCCCCGTGTTTCTGAGCGATGTGCCGACGCTTTTCCGCAACAAAATATGGCCGGTGGATGTGGCACTGGTGCAAGTTTCGCCACCCGACCGACACGGCTATTGCAGCCTCGGTGTTTCGGTAGATGTGAGCTTGGCTGCGGTGCAAACGGCTAAATACATCATTGCAGAGGTGAACCCGAACGTGCCACGTACCCACGGCGAAGGTTCGCTGCACATGAGCCGCATCCATGCTGCCATAGAAAGCCACGTACCGATTTATGAACCCAAGCCGCGGCAACTTTCCGATACCGACCGCAAAATCGGCAAATTGGTTGCTGAATTGGTGGAAGACGGCGCAACGCTGCAAATGGGCATCGGCAGCATCCCCGATGCGGTGCTGGCAGAGCTGATTCACCACAAGGATTTGGGCATCCATACCGAAATGTTTTCCGACGGGCTGATGGATTTGGTATTTCGCGGCGTAGTTACGGGCAGGCTGAAAAACAGTATGCGCGAAAAAATCGTATCCTCGTTTGCGCTGGGCAGCCGCCGCCTCTACGATTTCATACACGACAACCCTACGATTCAGATGCGCGACGCGGGCTTTACGAACAACACGTTTGTGATAGCCCGCAACCCCAAAGTAACGGCAATTAACAGCGCCATTGAAATTGACATCACAGGGCAAGTATGTGCGGATTCCATTGGTAATCAGCAATTTTCGGGCGTAGGCGGACAGATGGACTTCATCCGCGGGGCTGCCCTTTCCGAAGGCGGCAAACCAATTATCGCCATGCCTTCCATCACTGCCAAAGGCGAAAGCAAGATTGTTACCTACCTCAAACCCGGCGCTTCGGTTACGACCACGCGGGCGCACGTGCACTATGTAGTTACGGAAAACGGCGTTGCCAACCTGTTCGGCAAGAGCCGCCGCCAGCGTGCCGTTGAACTCATCCGCATTGCACACCCCATGCATCAGGAGCAATTGGAACGGGAAGCCTACGAATGGCTCAAAAGGCTGTAAACATTTGGTCGTATTTATCAGTATATTTACAAGAGAACCATTTTAACCCGACGGGGCTTTAAGGCTCGTCGGGTCATACAAAAGCACAAATGATTTGCGAAAATCGCTTTGTATAAATCAATGAAAAACAGGTATTTAAGCCTGACAAATCTCTAAACCTGTCAGGTTTGTGTATAAAATCGCAACACATACAAACTCAAAAACATGCACCGCTACCTGATTATTGCGCTCGGATGGCTGTTACCGCTGACTGTCTTTTCGCAGGCTATGCCCGAAAAGTTGGACTCAACCCTTGTAACGGCAGAAAAACGGATAGAATTTGATTTGACAGGCCGCCGTATGGCCGAATATCGCGTTATGCCGCTTGGTATAGATGGCTTACTGGTGTTTATTGAAGGCGAGGAAGTACTGCGCAACCTACGCAAGGAGATGACCATCGCCAAGTACGATACCGCGCTCAATTTGCAGTGGGCACAACGCTATGTGTTGGATGCAAGTTCTAACATGAATATTTACGCATGGCAGGGTGAAAAACTGTTTTTTTTGATTCCCAAAGCAGATTTTAAATACGATATTTTGCGACTGAATACGGTCAGCGGGCAACTTTCCATGATTCGCTACGATAAAATCGTAGATATGCAGGTCAGCCAGTTTGCCGTGATGAACGACGTGATTCTGATGGGCGGTCAAGTCAATGGCGACCCGGCAGTGATTCACTATGACTACATGCGCAGCAAACCCAAAATCCTACCTTCGCTGAGCCAGTTGAAAGGGCAGATTTCCCGCATGGATGTCAGCCCCGAAACAAACGCCATCAGTGTGATTGTGTCGAGCAGCGTGCGCCGAAAAGCCAGCTTTTACTACTACATCTACAACGGCGAGGGGCAGTTGCTGCATAAGCGCGTTGTTCCTACCGAAGACGAGTACGGTATCGTCAATTTCCGCCCGTACTTTATCAGTCAGGAAAAACAATTGTTGCTGGGCTTGTATTCGCTGACGGGAAAAGAAAAATCACAAGGGGTTTACGTAGCAACATTTGACAAAAACGAACGACAGGACATCAAGTTTTATGACTTCGGTTTTTTGAAAAATTTTTTCAATTACATGCCGCCACGCCGCCGCGAACGTACCATTATGCGCATGAAAGACAAACGCGAAGACGGCAAAATTCCGAAATTAGACTATCACTTTTTTGCCCGCAACCTCCTCGTTACGCAAGACCGTATTTTGTTTGTGGCCGAGTCCTATATTCCGGTGTTCATGGAAAACAACATATCGCGGTTCAATAGTTTTAACTCGCCGCAATTGTTCAATTCTTACGTAGTAAACACCATGAATCCGGTATTTTACAGCTACAATAATCTGTTCTGGCTTGACCGAAACTTAGTGCGCCCGCGCGAAGGTAATCGCACGCCCTCATCGTATCGCTACAAGCACGCCATTATCTGCGCCTTTGACAAATCGGGTAAACTGCTGTGGGACAACAGCTTTGAGTATAAAGACACGGAAACGCGCCTGCCTGAGGAGTTGGTCAAAATCAACTTTGACAACGACCGCCTCCAAATGATTCATTACAACAAGGATAAATTGTACTACAAACGAACCTACAAAAGTCTGCCCGTAGATACGCTGCTCACTACCCAAGTACCCATTAAGGCAGAAGAGAAAAACCTTATCGGCGACCGCGAGAACGAGCAGGCTGCATGGTGGTACGGTAACCATTTTATTCTGTTTGGCAAGCAGGACATGAAACAAAATTCGCCTGAAACTCCTTTCGGACGCAAACGGGTTTTCTACATCACCCGCGCTGCCGTTACCCCACCCTCACCGGACGAAAAACAGTAGCCGCAACAAACGCCTACTATGCCACAAAGGGCGGTTTGTAAACTGTTCGCAGCGGAAATATGCAAGCAGGTAAAATTCTGTTTATATTTGCCGCGCCTTACACCACTTTTAGCATGAAATACAAGCGTATCCTCCTCAAATTGAGCGGAGAAGCCCTGATGGGCGAACAAAAGTTCGGCATTGATTCCGAACGCCTCGGACAATACACGCAGGAAATAAAAAAAGTAGTAGATGCAGGCATTCAAGTTGCCATTGTTATTGGGGGGGGGAATATTTACAGAGGTATTCAGGCTGAAAAATCGGGAATAGACCGCGTACAGGGCGACCATATGGGTATGCTGGCAACGCTGATTAACAGCATGGCACTGCAAAGCGCATTAGAAAAAATCGGCGTACAGACCCGCCTGATGTCTGCCATTCAAATGCAGCAACTCTGTGAACCGTACATTCGCCGCCGTGCTGTGCGCCACTTAGAAAAAGGTCGCGTAGTGATTTTTGGTGCCGGAACAGGCAACCCCTTCTTTACTACTGACTCGGCAGCCAGCCTCCGTGCCATTGAAATTGAGGCTGATGTGGTACTCAAAGGCACACGCGTAGATGGTGTGTACACAGCCGACCCCGAAAAAAACCCTGATGCACAGCGCTACAACAACATCTCTTTTGACGAAGTGTATGCCAAAGGGCTGAATGTGATGGATATGACCGCCTTCACGCTTTGCAAAGAGAACAACCTGCCCATTATTGTATTTGACATGAATATGCCCGGCAACCTGCTCCGGTTAGTACAGGGCGCAGAAGTCGGAACACTCATTTCTTAGTTTGTCATCATTCTAAATCTATCTCAATATCATGGAAGAGATTAATATGTATCTGGACGACGCTGCCGAATCAATGGAAAAGGCGGTCAAACATACGCAACAGGAGTTCACTAAAATCCGTGCAGGCAAGGCAACTCCTTCCATGCTGGATGGCCTCTATGTGAACTACTATGGCTCTAATTCTCCTATCGGACAGGTGGCAAACATCAACACCACAGATGCGCGCACCATTGTGATTAAGCCATGGGAAAAGTCCATGTTGTTTGAAATTGAAAAAGCCATTAAAAACAGCGACTTGGGCGTAAACCCCACCAACGACGGTGAAGTGGTACGTATCGTGCTCCCGCCGTTGAGCGAAGAACGCCGCCGTGCATTGGTAAAACAAGCTAAAAACGAAGCCGAAAACGGCAAAATCAGCATCCGCAATATCCGCAAGGACACCAACGAAAGTCTCCGCAAGCTGGTAAAAGAGGGAGTACCCGAGGACGATGTGAAAAAAGCGGAAACCAAAGTGCAAAACCTCACCGACAAGTTCATCAAGCAAATTGACGACCTGTTGGAGCTGAAAGAAAAAGATATCATGACTGTTTAAATAAACCTGCCCGTTGCCAACTCCGGCCAACGGGTTTTTTATTTGTAAGCAGGCGAACAAAAGCGGCTCAGAATACAGATTCAGGATTTTGGATTTAAAAGCATCTGCATACAAAAGGCATTTTTCGCAAAACACTTGCGCTTTTATGTAGCGCATTTAAATTGGCCCGAATGGAAAAATCCCGATGGTTTTTTAAAGCCGTCGGGATTTTTTTAACACCTGATTTTCAGGTTTTCATTCGGAGGTTTAATGCCTAATAGCCCAGATTAATGCTCTTTTCCGTCATGGGCACGCCTTTTTCCATCCATGCAGGCATGGGAGCACCTTTTAGGTAGTGGTCAAAGAATTGCGACATGCGGATGGTGAAATCTTTGCGGTTTTTGCGCTGGGTAAGGCCGTGTTTTTCACCGTTGTAGTTAAGCATCCATACGGGCTTTTGCAGGCGCTTCAATGCCATGAAGAACTCAATGCCTTGATACCAAGGTACTGCACCGTCGTCGTCGTTGTGCATCATCAGTACGGGAGTATTCACTTTGGGCGCATAAAACAGCGGAGAGTTCTCGAGGAAGTGGAGCGGTTTTTCCCACAAAGTGCCACCAATACGGCTTTGCGTATGTTCATACTGGTGGATACGGCTCAGGCCGCTTTCCCAACGAATGCCGCCGTAGGCACTGGTCATATTTACCACAGGTGCGCCCGCTTCTGCCGCGCGGAACAGGTTGGTACGCGTAATCATGTAAGCCGTTTGGTAGCCACCCCAACTGTGCCCCTGCAAACCGATGCGCTGCGGGTCTATGAAACCTTTGGCAAGTATCTTCATTACGCCCGGCATGATACAGTTGTATGCACTTTCGCCCGGATAGCCGATTTTATAGACAATATCGGGTACAAAAACCACATAGCCGTTGCTTGTATAGTAGCTGAAATTGATAATGGAACGCCCCGGAGAAGGCGCATGGTGCTGATAGAGGTTTTCCGAATTGCGCTCGTAGTAATAAACAATCATCGGATACTTCTTTGTTGCATCAAAGTTTTCGGGCTTGTAGAGCAGCCCTTCCAATGGAATGCCGTCATCGGAAGTCCATTTTACCAGCTCCACTGTTCCCCACAGATAGGCTGCCTGCTGCGGGTTGGCATTGCTGACGCGGCGCAAATTGGCAAAACTCAAATCGGTTACATACAAATCGGGAAATTCGTTGAAGTTGCCGCGAGTAACCAGCAGTTTATCGGCATTTTTGGCTTTTATTATGTTGCCGAATGTGTGTTCGGAGCTTAGCAGTGCCACAGGCTGCCAACCGGACTCCATGCGGGCAAAGCCGTTTTCTTTTGATATTTCGCTGAAAGTGCGCAGCAAAGCGGGTTTTGTGCTGTCAATGAAGCGTTCTTCGTTGTCTAAGCGCACATAGCGATAGGTCAATCGCTTGGTTCTGCCGTCTTTGGTCAGGTTACGCATCTGGCCGTTTTGCGGATTAATCGCCCAGATATCGTAGCGGTCATTTACCCATATTTCGCGGTCATTTTCTGTCCATCCTGCTACACCATACGGGCGCGGATAATCAGGCGAATCATTTTCTTCATCTACCCAACGCTTGTCATTAGAAACTTTGAAGAGTTTATCGCTGCCGATATGGTAGGCGTAGAGTGCCGTGTCGGTGGCATTGAACCAGTACGCATAGGTAGCCTGCGGCGAAAGGGCAGGGTTGGCTTTCACACCTTTGGCAAGGAGTTTACGGCTGCCGTCGGTAACATTGATGAGGTAAATATCGCTGTCGGCGTTCCAGTTCCAGCTTACCTCGGTAATGTAGGGCTGATTATTTTCGGCTATTGCCCATACGGAGTTGCCCTCGTCGCCTACGTTGATAGTGGGAAAGTTAGCATCGCCAAGTTGTACCAATTTGTTCTCGGGCAAATGGTAAACGGCCATGTAGCTGCGCTTTTTGTCCTGCTCTAAGCGCACTTTTTGCTGCGGCTGAATGTAGCCGTCCTGCCAGTTCCAAATATCTACCTGTACTACCTCCTCGGGCAATAGCGTCGTGTCGGCTTCCAAAGGCTTGGGCGATGTGCCGAAGAAGAAGCGTTTGCCGTTTTTAGAAAAGCGGAGGCCGGCATTTTCGTTGATAATCCAGTCTTTGGGCATAAAATCCGCACCCTGTGCGGCAACTATCCGCGCCGTGTCCTGTCCGTTTTGCCAAACGCAAAGCGCATAGCTGTACTTCGCATTTTTGGCTGTGTCGCGGTTAGCCATAAAGCCGATGCCCGCGCCGTCTTCGCTGATGGAAAGCCCTTTGTATTTGCCTTTGCCCGATGCAATGCGCTGCAATTGCTCTTTGGCCAAGTCGTAGCGATATACGCCGGGCAGCAGTGTGCTGTCGTTGCCTGTGGTGGCAAAGGTCAGCGCCTGACCATACACGGCAAAATTATAGTCCGTAACGAAGGGGAAAACGGTTTCTTTGCCCGTTTTCAGGTTGCGAAGCACCAATTTGGAGCCGTTGTCGGCACTCTCTTTTTTGGGAGCTTTGGTAGGTTTTGCCGCTTTGGCCGTATCGGCTTTGGCGTTGTTGGCAGCAGGTTTGGCAGGCAGTGCAGGCTCTAACTGATAGGCCAACCATCCGCCCGCTTTTTCAGGTATTTTGAACGATTGCATTTCTCCGATGCGAACGGTACGGCGGCTTGCTACATCGTAGATGCCCAGCGTATCGCGCGGCATTTCTTCGCGCTTTTTCTTTTGTCGGCGCAGATTTTTCATCAGCTCAAACGGCGGTTTGATGCGAAAAACCACATGTGTTCCATCAAAACTGATGCGCGAACCCGAAGCCCGCGGCACAGAGTCTTCCTGATTGTTGGTCAGGTTTTTGATGAGCAGTTTCCCGTCGCCCTCTTGCGGATTGATGGCAAAAACCGCAAATTGCCCGTTGTTGGCTATTTGTGTTTCGGCAATTTCTTTCCAACTGTCATAAACGCCGTGGTGGAGCGGTTTTTTGCTAATAGTCTGCTGCCCGGCGGCACTGCGCGGCTGTCTGCCCTGCGCCGATACATTAGACACAAAAGCTAACATCAGCACACTGCTGAGTAGTAACTTTATTTTGTTTTGTGTTAATTTGACCGGAAATTGTTTTTTCATCTTCAAACGGATGGAAGGAGCAAAATAATGTAACCAGTGATTGGGTTGTTGTTTTAATAAGGCTTTCAAAAGTCGGGTGTTAAAATAGTGTAAAATCTGCGCAAATGCGAAAGGTTTTTCGGATAGCAATATTATTTGTTGCATGGACGGTATCGGGCATGGCATTTTTGCCATTGGCCGCCCAGCGCCAATCGGCGACGGTCAGTGCAAAGGTGGTAGCCCTCGGCGCATCCGACAACTGGAATGCAGCCGCACATAACAGCCTGCCGCCCGGTACGGTACTTCATGCAAGCCATGCGGCCAATAACAGGCAGGTAGTGCTAAAAGTGGTCAGAAAATTACCCAAAAACCTGCCCTATGCCATGGAAATTTCGCAAGCAGCAGCCGACTCGCTGGGCATTACCGGAGCGGAAGCCACACTCCGCATAGAATACAGCCCCGCCAAACTTCCCAGAAGCGGACAAGTGGTTGCCGATGCCTACCGCGAAGTGAATGCCAACCGTCCGCAAACCGACAAAAAGGAACGGGTATATTACGACAACGAGGAAATACCTGCTGCGCCTGCCACACAGCCGTCGCAGGAAACATCGGCGCAACCCGTGGCAACAACAACCAAACCCCCAGCCAAGAACAACAGTAAGTCATCCGCTTCGTCGGCTCGGAGCGTAGGGAAAAATATGCCCGATAAAACCAAAGGGAAAACAGGCAAGCAAGAACCTTTTGCACAAGCAGGCACTTACAATACTCGCGGCATAAAAGTTGCCGTAAAAGGTTTTGGACTGCAACTGCACGCATTTAACGAGTCTGCCAAAGCCGTTAAAGAAGCCGTCAATTTGGAGAAGAAAAAATTAGGCAAGGTGTACATACAAGTTGCCGGCTCGGGAAGCAAGGTAAGTTATCGCGTGATTGTAGGAGAATATCCTAACAAAGGTGCAGCCGAAAAAGCAGCCAAAGAGATGAAAACCAAACATCAATTGCAAGCCATCATTAAACCGCATTTATAAGCCCTATTGCCTAAAACTTACCCCAAACCTAACCTGACTTCACGTGCGAAAACAACATTTGTTCCTATTACTCATTCTGTTGCTACCCCTGCAACTGACAGTAGCGCCTTTAGACCAGTCATACAATCGGGTGGGTTACACCCAGCGCGGCGAAGCCTCCTACTATGCCGAGCAGTTCCATGGCCGCAAAACAGCCAATGGTGAAAGGTTTGACATGAACGAACTGACTGCGGCTCATCCGCGCATCAGGTTTCATACCCTATTAAGGGTTACAAACACGCGCAACAACAAATCCGTTATTGTGCGGATTAACGACAGAGGCCCTTATGTCGGCGACCGCATCATAGATTTATCAAAAGCGGCTGCGGCAAAAATTGATATGCTTCGGAGCGGTGTAGCCCCCGTTCTGTTGGAGGTGATTTATGTAGAAACAGGCCCTGTAACCGAGCGCGAGCGCAAAGCCAACGAAGAACGCATCCGCAAACAGGAAGAAAAAGGCATCAGGACACATCCGCCCGCGAAGGAAGAACCTGCCGAGGGTGAGGAAAACAAACGCCGTTCGGTATTGGAACGCATCCGCCGCCTGTTAGGCAAGCGTGAAAAAGCTCCTGAAAATCAGCAGGAAAGCAATACTACGCAACCGGAGCAACCCAAACCCGAAACACAGCCGCAACCGGAGCCCAAACCTGAGCCGAAGCGGGAACAAAAACCGCCCGTTCAGGAAAACAAACCCAAACCGGAAAACAAAGAAACGCCTGCCGGCAAACCGGTTGATGCCGAAACTTTTGCAGGAATTAATACCTACAAATTAGACGGCACAATCACCTATCCGAACGGGCACGGCGTACAAGTAGGGTCTTACAACAAGTTAGAAACGGCTATCCAAATCGGGCGAAATGTAGAACAAACCCGCCTTGCCGATGTTTACATACAAACGGGATGGTCAGGCTCAACCCGCATCTTCCGCGTGATAGCAGGTGAAGGTACGCCCGAACAGGCTCGCGAACTTGTTGCCAAGCTAAAAGCCAAGGGCTTTAACGGATTTATTAAACAACACTATTAATCGGTTTCCATGAAAAAAATACTTGCATTTGCCATCTTTTCGCTTACAACTACACTTGGTTTGCAGGCACAGAATGTCCCAACGGGCATCTGGCGCGCCGTTTTGACTATTCAGAACAAAGAAGTTCCTTTTTTGATGGAGGTAACGGCACGTAAGGATACACTGCCGATGTTTGTTATTCGCAACGGCGAGGAGCGCATAGAAGCCACCGATATCAGCTATCGCAACGATTCGCTGGTTATCAACATGCCCGTTTTTGATTCGGAAATTATTGCCAAAGCCGAAGGCAACCGCCTGACAGGTGTTTTCAGCAAAAATTTGCCCGGCAATGCCATCTATCGCGTACCTTTTCAGGCTCAACACGGCGAAACACACAGATTCAATAAGAATCCTGATAAAGCTACGGTGCAAATGTCGGGCAAATGGGATGTTACCTTCACCAATGCCGACGGGCGCACCTCGCAAGCGGTAGGTGTTTTTACACAGCAGGAAAATCACCTGACAGGTACATTTTTAACCCCCACAGGCGACTATCGCTTTTTGGAAGGTCAGGTGAGCGACAATCGCTTCAGCCTTTCAACCTTCAACGGAGAAAGCATTTTGCTGTTTGAAGGCACTGTCAGCGGCGATGCAATTACAGGTGAAACATGGTCGGGTATTAGCGGCAACCGTCGCTGGCAGGCAAAGCGCAACGACAACGCACAACTGCCCGACCCCGAAAAACTTACTTTTCTGAAAGAAGGTTATGACCGCCTGAGTTTCCGCTTTCCGAATATGGAAAACAAAATGGTCAGCATAGATGACGAGCGCTACAAAGGCAAAGTAGTAGTGGTGCAGTTGCTCGGCTCTTGGTGCCCGAACTGTATGGATGAAACTGCATTTTTAGCGCCTTACTACGATGCCAACAAAGACAAAGGATTAGAAATGATAGGCCTTTCCTATGAGCGTTCGTCCAAATTTGAAGAGGCGCAGCCCCGCATTTTAAAAATGATGAAGCGCCTGAAAGTAAACTACGAAGTGCTTTTTGCCGGCTCAACCGATAAAGAGGAGGCTAACAGAACGCTGCCCATGCTCAACGCAGTAATGGCCTACCCGACCACCATTTTTATTGACAAAAAAGGCAAGGTGCGCAAAATTCATACGGGCTTCAGCGGCCCCGGCACAGGGCATTACTACACCGAGTATGTAGAAGAATTTGACCGATTTGTGAAGAAGTTGCTCAGCGAATAGGCGCTGCCATTCGGATTTTGAACAGCAAAAAAGTCAAGCCTGCGAATTGTCAGCCACCTGTTTTGAGTGCCTGACGGATGAGTTCTTCCAAACTGATATCGCTGCCGAATTTCTTTAATACGGCAGCGATGCTTTTTTCGGCAGCAGGTTTGGCCACCCCCATAATCATCAGGGCAGCAAGGGCTTCCGATTGCAACTGCGGGTTGATAATGGCCGCAAAACTTGCCTTTTCTACCGCTGCCACGCCTTCTTCTTTGCGGATTTTGTCTTTCAGTTCCAGAATGAGCCGCTGTGCGGTTTTAGAACCGATTCCTTTGATATTTTGCAGGGTACGCAAATCTTCGCGGGCGATGGCTTCGCGGATTTCCTGTGCGCTGAGCGAGGAAAGGATATTCAGCGCTGTGCCTGCCCCTACCCCCGACACGCTGATGAGCATCAGAAATAACGACTTTTCGTCTTCGGAGAAAAAGCCGAACAGCGTTTGCGAAAAATCATTGCTGTTGATGTGCAAGTAGGTGTACAGTTTGCACGCAGCCCCTTCCTGCAATTGCGAATAGGTTTGCAGCGAAATGCGCAACTCATAGCCGATACCGTTGTTTTCTATGACGGCAACTGCCGGGGCGCGATGTGCCAATTTACCGGTGATATAGGCGTACATAAAAACTGTTAGTCCTCGGGATAGGGAATAAAAACAAAGTTGGTGAAGTCGTAATCAATCACAAACAGGCAGGCAAACTCCTCGGGGTCTTTGTAAGCGGCTTTAAATTCCTCTTCCAACTCAAAGTCCACCAGCCCGCGTTCAACAAATTCGCTGAGGAATGAGGCATAGTAATTCCATTTGTTTTCCATCTGCCCGCGAGGAATCAGCAATGCACCTACTGCCTGCTCTATTTTGCAAATAGGAAATATGGGATAGTCCGAAATGCCTCGTTTTTTAATCTGATAGGCCGCTTCCCGCAGCGTATCTGCCACTTTTACAAAGTCTTGACTGATAGTTCCTAAGTACTTTCCGCTAAGTTCGGGGTCGTTGGCGTACATGCTTACAGGGTTCAAGGCTGCAAAATTAGGGCTTTTTGGTGAGTTGGAAGTTAGCCCCCTGAATTGTAACGGTGCCGTCGTCGGCTTTGCTGATGGCAGCGTCGCCCATGAGGCGGTGTCCCATGTAAATCGTTCCTTTGGAAAGTTCCATCTCGCCAAAGCCTTGCATGTTTTGTCGGCGCTGTTGCAATTCGCCCCTGAACTGAAACCTAAGACGCTGATTAACAGCCGTTTTAATATCGTATATTTCAATTTGTACCGGTTCTGTTTCGCCGCGATTGGTAACAGTGCCGCTGTAATTGCCTGTTACATCGGTTTCTATCAGGTTGCTGCTGCCCGTAAATGAGGGTAAAGTAATCGTCTCTGTTTTTTTGGCAGGCGCACTGCCTGAGGAATGGTTGTTTTTATACCAGAAAAACGCTGCGATGCCTCCGCCGCCTAAAACCACAAATGCAATCACAAGAGGTATGATTTTCTTGGCTAAACCGCTGCCTGCTGCCGTATCGGTGTCGGAGGATTTCTTTTTGCCTTCAAAAGTTGGTTTTTTGGCTTCTATAAACAATGTTTCGCCCGATGACGGTTTGGGCGGCAATTCGTGGTTTTCTGCCTGCTGCTTCTCTCTTACCAAACGGTTGTGCCGCTCCACGGCTTCCTCCTCGGCTTTTTTACGGGCAATGGCTTCCTCCCGAGCTCGCAACTCTTCCATGCGGCGCTTTTCTTCCTCCTCTTCCGCTGCACGCTTTCGGGCTTCTTCCACTGCTGCGTCGTCTTCTTGTTGAGGTTGCTCTGAGGCAATCCAGTCTATTTTGAAAATATCTTCTTCCTCCTGCGGTTGTTCAGGTGCTTGCTCGTTTTTTTCTTCTTTTTGCTCCAATGCGGCCAATACTGCCAAGGCTTCTTCATAGCGGCGATTGGCGGCCTCATCTTCATCGGTAATGGGGGGCGGAGCAGCCTCAGGCTCAACAACAGGCGATGCAACCACCTCCGGAATCGGAGGAGGAGTCGGTGCTTCTTCCAACGACCGACGGCGACGAGCCTGTTCCAGAATTTCGTCGGGATTCAACTCCTTGCTCACAATATTTATCAGCCGCTGTAAGTCAGCATCGGAAAGCCCCAACCGGCGTGCCTCTTGCTGTAATTCGGGGCGAAACTCATCGTTCAGCGTAAAATTACCGGATTCTATGCTGGTAATCAGGTAGGATTTGATTTTTGTTTTAAGGTCATTGAGCGTCATAGTAGTTTTCCGTTTAGTGAAAATATCAAAGCCCTATTTTTTTCCAGTCAAAAAGGCTGCCGGGGTCTGTTTTGCGGGTGGGAGCATATTCATCGTGCCCGACAATGTGCTGCCTGTCCATTTTAATTTCGGGGTGGCGTTTTTGAATATCTGCTATAAGTTGTTTGAGGCTGGCGTATTGTTCCTCCGTAAAGCCTATATCCGACTTAGCAATGCGTGCGTAAGCCTCCGCATCCATGAAAACGGCCATTTCTTTCTGCGTACCGATACCCATCAGCTCAATGCCAATGGAACTGCCGTTAAAACTGTTTTCCAAATAGGGCGGGAAGGGCAGTTTTCCTTTGCCTGCATGATACGCCACGCGGCTTTCGTCCACTAATTGGTAAACCGTGCCGTCGCGCCCGATGAGGTAGTGCGCAGAAACGCCGTAGTCTTCAAACACTTTGCAAATAGCGTTTAAATCGTAAGGATTTTGAGGTTGTTCAATGCAAACGCTGCAAAAATGAATCATCAGGTGGGTAACGGGCTTGTCTTTGTCGCGCGCGCGCGAGCATTTGTCGGCAAGCGGCCGTTGTACAATTTTTACTTGACCACAGGCAGTAGCTGCATGAAAAAATACAGGCAACAATAAAATTGTTGCTTTTAAGAAGACTTGCTTAACTTTGAACATTCCCTTTTTTTATGTCGCATTACATCTTAGAGGCACAAAAATTAAGCAAAACTTACTATAGTAACCAAAAAGCGCTGACAGTTTTGCACGAAATCAGTTTTGGCATTGCTCCGGGTGATACTTTTGCCATCGTAGGCCCTTCCGGCAGCGGAAAAACCACGCTTTTGGGGCTTTGTGCAGGTTTGGACAGCCCCACAACCGGTTCTGTGATGCTCAACGGCCAGCCGCTGGAAGCCATGAGCGAAGATGCCCGTGCACGCCTGCGCAACCGCGATGTAGGCTTTGTTTTTCAAAATTTTCAACTCTTGCCGACCCTGACCGCACTGGAAAACGTAATGGTGCCTATGGAGCTCAAAGGCATGAAAAACATCCGTCAGCGGGCAATGGAATTACTGGGCAAAGTAGGCCTTGCCGACCGCCACGACCACTACCCTGCCCAACTTTCAGGCGGCGAACAACAAAGGATTTCCATCGCGCGTGCCTTTGCCAACGAGCCCAAAATCCTTTTTGCCGATGAACCGACGGGCAATTTGGACGAGGCTACCAGTGGTAAAATCCAACAGTTGCTCTTTGACCTGAATCGCGAAACAGGTACTACGCTTGTGGTAGTTACTCACGACCTTGAACTGGCGCAACGCACACAACGCATTATTCGCCTGAAAGGCGGTATGGTGGTAAACGAAGTCAATTGAGCCACTATACCAAAGCGCAAGTGATTTGTGAAAAGTATTTTGTGTAAACTTTTGAAAATCAAATAAATAAACCTGACAGACCATAGAAGACTGTCAGGTTTATTTGCTATTGGGCTACTCAATGGTTCTCGTGCTTGCAAAGCCCGACAATCCGATGGAATACATCGTGCAGGTCGGCAAGCGCTTTTTTGATTTGCTCATCGGTGGCTTTGGAACTTTTCACCAATCGGTGAAGCGCTTTGCTGTCTTTGGCAAGTTGTTGCACGGCTTGGCGAATTTCGGGCGTATCAAATTTTTGGGGAACAGCCGAGTGCGCCAATATTTTTGCCTTATCTGCCATTTCCTTAGAACGCGCTTTGATGGGCTTTAAATCCCCTACCTCCGAAGGATGAAATGTTTGCGACATGACCTGATGGAAAGAGTTCAGTTCTGCCCATTGGTCAAAAATGGACTGTGCTTGTGCTGTTATTGCCATGCAAAAGAACAGCAGGAAAAAAGGCACGCTTTTTCTATGGATTTGCTTCATAACAAAAATGGTTTGTTGGTGATTTTTTTGATGGGAAGGGAAAATTTATGCGTTTGAGGATAGACTTGTATGCGAAGTCCTTTGTGCTCTGCCAGCCACCAACCGATACCCAATCCGGCAAATTGGATGATGCTACTGACAAAAAATACAAAAAAGTACAGTAAAAACTCTTCCGAAACGGGTTTAGCTTGACTGAGCGATGCAAATAATCCTAAAACACAGGCAAATTCTACAATAAACAAACCACATATGACAAATACGGCCACAAAAGGCAAAGCCTGAAATATCGCGCGTATGTAGAGCCATATTCTCTCTGCCCGCGATACATAGCAAATCAGTTCGCCGTGTTTGTCTACAAATGTGCCGGATTTTTCTACGTTTTTCATATCATGATGGTCAAGTGGGCAACTGCTCTTCCGTAGGTTTTAATTGTTCCGTTGGCGAAATCCTGCCGCAGGGGCTGCTGAAAGTTCCCGCCGATGGAAACGCGCCCGATGTAGAGCTCCAAGCCGCCAACGGCAAAAGCCGCGCGGCCGCCCGTGTTGGAAATTACCACGCCGTTGTTGTTGTCTTGCAGGTTGTATTCGCCAAAAGCACCGACATAGGGCATCACCGAAACGCCGCGCACGTTGCGTGCATGAAACAGCGCCGCCTGCCCGCTGATGCGGTTGCCGAAGCGATAGCCGTCAGCGTTGGTCGTGTTTATTTTCAGGTTTAAATCCGTACTTAATCCCCACTTGCCTGCACGGACAACGTACACAAGATTTGCCAGAAAATCGGTGCTGCCGCTGCCTAATTGGAAGTTTGGGTTGGCAACTTGCTGATTATCAGATACGTCAAAACGAAACCGTGCTGTTGGCAATTTTACCCCGCCGCCAATGAGCAGGTTATGGCGAAAATGTCGCGGCAAGGTATCGTGTGTATTGTCTAACAGGCGATAATTGGCCAACAGTGTCCCCTCACCCAAGCCGGACAGCGTTTTGCTGAATGTTTGGTTGTAATCGGTTTGTCGGTTTACGTGGTAGGGCAAAAATGCCATTACCTGAATGCGCTGCGTAGGATAAAACCGCGCCCAGAGTTCGACAGTTTGGAAAAGTTCATGTGTGGTCAGGTGGCTTTTTGTGCCGCCTATGCCCAAATGTGAATCGTAGGCGATTTGCCGATAGCGCACCCCGATAAAATGGCGGTTGAATTGCGGCGTAATGCCCATATAAAAATTGCCTACTCCGCAGCCGCATATTTCACAGGCAAAGGCGTTCAGGCCGATAATCAGCAGCGCAAAAAGGGTTAAAGTCTTTTTCATAGCTTAGGTTTTTGAACAAAAAATGGTTATATCCAAAAGCACAAGAGGTTTGCGAAAAACTATTGTGCAAATAATTGAAAATCAAGTTTTTAAACCTGACAGGTCTTGAAGAATGTCAGGTTTTGTGTATGATATGTGTATGGCAAGAACGGGGCACGCGCCCTGTCCGTTTTACAATTCGCTGAATCGCTTATCGGTCAAAAAATCTTCATCGGTGAGGGTTTTCAGGAATGCGATAATCAGGCGTTTTTCTTCGGCAGTCATCGGGATACCGCGCCTGCCGTCGGGTCGTTTGAACAGCGGGTCAAGTGTCGGGATGTCCTCCATGCCCTCCGAGTAGTGGTCAAGCACCATTTCCAAATTGCGAAATCGCCCGTCGTGCATGTAGGGGCGCGTAACCTCTACGTTGCGCAGGCTTGGCACGCGAAATTTGTATTTGTCTTGTTCGTTAAGCGTGATTTCGTAGCGCCCCAAGTCTTGGTTGAACTCCAAACTCAACCCGTTGTTGCGGTAGGTTTGGTCGGTAAACAGCCCGCCTGAATGGCAGTTTTCGCAGCCTTTTTCTTTGAACAGTTGCAGCCCGCGCAGTTCGTCGCGGGTGAGTTGCTCTTCTCCGTGCAGATACTTGTCGTAGCGTGAGTTGGCAGAAACCATCGCAACCATAAATTGCGAAAGGGCTTTCAGCAAGCGTTCTCCGGTAATTTCGGGGGTTCCGAAGGCGCGCTGGAACATGCGCGGATAGTCGGGATGCTTGCGCAGTTTTTCCAAAATATTGGGCATGGATTCGTCCATTTCCACGGGGTTTTCAATCGGTGCAAGCGGCTGTAAATCAAGGTCATGGATACCACCGTCCCACATCAAATCGTGGTAAAATGCCAAGTTCTGAATAGGCAGCGCATTGCGTTTGCCCAAACGGTCATCTACGCCATGGCTCAAATCGTGCCCGTGGTGCGTAAAGCCCGCACTCTGCTGGTGGCAAAATCCGCAACTGACCATGCCGTCCCGCGCAAGCGCGCCTTCGTAGAACAAAGCCCTGCCCAGTTCAAAACCTGCTTGTGTAACAGGGTTTTTACTCAGGTCATAAACCATTGGCGGAAAATGCGGTGGTGCTTTCACCTCTACGGTCGGGTTTACGTCGCGCTGCCCGCACGAAATCGCAATTGCCGTCAGAAACATCAGAAACGAAACGGAAAAAAAGGCTGTTTTTTTCATAGCTGCCGTAATGGTTTGCTTTTGGTAGAAAGGTGGCTTATCGGCTGTAAACAGTTGAGAGATTTAAGTCATGCTTTATACAAATCCCCTGACGGGGTCTTTGACCGCCGTCAGGGATGCTCTATCGACCTGTTAGAGGTCGTTAGACCCTAACGCGGCTTCAATGAAATGGTGTTACTTACCTCGCCACAACCGTATGCATGTGGTGATACTCAAACATATTTGCATAGTTATTGGCCACATTTACCGAAAAAGGCGAAAACATCACCGTCGGGTTTTGGGCAAGGCTGATGTTGGTGCTTCCGTTGAAGACTTTCAACACATCGGCAATGATGTGCATTTGCGGAGTGCTTTTACTGCGAACTTTTGCCACATCGCGCCCAAAAGAGAGGTCAATTTTCTTGATATTATTAATGGTGCGCACAGGCGGGTTGCCGAAACCTCCGCCAAATCCACCGATGTGGTAGCGGAATCGGCGATTACCCGATGGGTCAGGGGCTATCTGCGGCGAAGTTCCCTCGAGCTTCACGAAAATATAGCCTGAGTTCCATGTCCAGTACATGCCTTCCGCGCCACTCATGTCCGACGGATTCAATACCCCCTGACGGCGGCTGATATCCATTGTATTGCGCAGGCTGTCCACACCCAAAATGAATGAAGCACCCGTATAGTCGCCTTGCGGCACACTCAGGCGAATGATGTGCGTTTCGGGTTTATGCTCCTGCACCAAAAAATAGCCGGAGTCTTGCGGAACAACATATTCGCTGCCGTCAGATTTTTTCAAGCGAATATTGCTGATATAATACTGCAGCAGGCTCACACTAAACTCCTCACCTGCGGCATTGCGGTATGTGCCGCGGTTCAGTTCCAAATCTCTCGTGCCAACCACGTTGTCAAATTCCAGCAATAAAGTGCCGCGGGCTGTAACATCAAATTCGGGAGCAATTTCATTTTTGCAGGCACTCAGAGCTGTGAAACCTGCCAGTAAAACCGTAATTATGAAGCGATAATGGAGTTTCATTGGGGCTAAAAGTTAAAATTTTGACAATATTTTAAACGTCTGATATTTTAACAAAATATCAGATAAATTAACTACACGCTGTATTGGACTCATCAGGTGATGGCATTACGGCAAGCCTGCAACACACCACTCGAACTGCCAAACACAGTGCGATAAGAAGACCTAAAAAATCGGATGAAACAATACAGGCAAACGGATGAGCAGACACTGACAGCGTCAGTCATCGTATGCGCAAATGAGGCACAAACAGATTGTTAAATACGGGGCGGGTGGTCAATGCCGGTGCTGCAAGTGCGCACGTTGCCGAGTTGATAAGGCAGGAAAAAAATCGGCTCAACTTGTCGCAAAACAGTATTTAATTGAAAATAAAGGGTAAACGATGTAATGAAGAATATAACCTCAAAGTGGTTTTTCAGAGGGGGGATTTCTGCATCTTGCTGCTCGGCAGCCGCCATTTGCTTCATCAGGTGGCATGTACCGGCGCATTTCATTTCCGGACGGTCTTTGTTTTCGCAAAGATACTTAGCGATATACTCGCGGTTCACTTGAAAGGAGACCCATACCCATACGCGGTTCAGGCTCTGATTGAGCACTACCAATGCGCAAAATATGGCAAGTGTCCGCAACACAAACGAATCCTTATAGTTCAGGTGCAAAGGTAAGCATAAATGCTATTCAGTTGCAAGTTTCTGACAAAAAAATTAGTAATCTTATGGTTTAAAAAATAGTCATAAAATAACAATAAAATTATCAACTCTTTTTTGACCTTTTCTGATTAGTATTGCGCCTCTTATGGCTACCATCATTATTTATACCGACGGCTCTTCGCGCGGCAATCCCGGCCCGGGCGGCTACGGAACAATTCTGATTTCTCCTGCTCACAAAGTGCGCAAAGAACTCAGCGGCGGCTTCAGGCTGACTACCAATAACCGTATGGAATTACTGGCTGTCATTACGGGTTTGGAAGCCTTAAAGAGCGGCGACAATGAGGTGGTCATCTACTCCGATTCGCAATATGTGGTCAATGCCGTAGAAAAAGGTTGGGTGTTCAACTGGGAAAAACAAGGCTTTAAAGGCAAGAAAAATCCCGACCTTTGGCAGCGTTTTCTGGCTGCCTATCGCCGACAGCGCAAAGTATGGTTTCAGTGGGTAAAAGGTCATGCGGGGCATCCGGAAAACGAGCGATGCGACCAACTGGCCACTATGGCAGCTGACCAGCCGATACTTCCGCCCGACGAATACTTTGAACAGCACCCCAACTGATTTTACCGCCATTTTTTGCTTGGCAAACGTTTTCCTGCCATCTTTGGAAAAACCTAAACTAAATGCTTATGGGATTTCTAAAAGAATTTAAGGATTTTGCCATGCGTGGCAATCTGGTAGATTTGGCAGTAGGCTTTGTAATGGGTGCTGCCTTCGGCAAAGTAACCAATGCCTTTATCAACGGCGTAGTGATGCCTTTCGTCGGCCTGATTCAGGGCAAAGACCTCAGCGATTGGAAACTTGTGCTGAAACCTGCCGAAACGGGTGCCGACGGCAAAGAGATAGCCGAAGTGGCCGTCCAATACGGTACATTCATCTCCGTAACTATTGAATTTATTATTGTCGCATTCGTGATGTTCTTGGTAGTGAAAGCAATGAACGCAGCCAAGAAGAAAGAAGCCGAAGCGCCTGCACCGCCTCCTGCACCATCCAACGAAGAAAAACTGCTGGCAGAAATCAGAGATTTGCTCAAAAAATAAAACTGCTGCGGGCAGTAAGTGGTCAAACAAATTTCACCATATGAGATAAGCACACGGACTGTTGCGGATAACACGATTTTTCGCTTTTTTAATCCAAAGTCTCAAGTCTGAATGCCGCAGTAGCGATTTAACTAAATAAACCCGACCGGTCTCCGAAACCTGTCGGGTTTGTGTATAGCGGCTTTCCAATCAACCGTTTTTCGGGCGAAGCGCACGCACTTGGCGGCCTGCCTGCCACATTTCGGAATTATGAATGGCTGCAAGTTCTTCTTCCAGTTTTTCGCGATAGTCGGGGCGCGAGTTGGCCTTGATGGTAATTTCGGCCTCTTTGCCGCTGGCTACACTTTCGTACAGGTCGCGGAAGACCGGGGCAGTTGCCTCGCGGAAGCGATGTCTCCAATCTAATGCACCACGCTGAGCAGTGGTAGAACAGTTGGCATACATCCAGTCCATGCCATTTTCGCCCACCAAACGGATGAGGCTTTGCGTCAGTTCTTCTACGGTTTCATTAAATGCCTCGCTTGGGCTGTGTCCTTTTTCGCGGAGGAGATTGTATTGTGCCTCCATGATGCCTGCAATGGCACCCATCAAAACGCCGCGCTCGCCGGTCAGGTCGCTGAATACCTCTTTTTCAAAAGTGGTTTCAAACAAATAGCCCGAACCAACGCCTATGCCGAGCGCTACTACGCGGTCTTTGGCGCGCCCTGTGGCATCCTGATAGATGGCATAGCTGGAATTCAGCCCTTCACCTGCCAAAAACAGGCGGCGCAGACTTGTTCCTGAGCCTTTGGGAGCAACCAAAATGACATCTATATCCTTGGGCGGAATAATGTTCGTTTGCGAACTGTACGTAATACCAAACCCGTGTGAAAAATACAGCGCTTTTCCTGCGGTGAGATATTGGCTGACAGTAGGCCAAAGGGCGATTTGTCCCGCATCGGAAAGCAGGTATTGGATAATGCTTGCACGTTGGCAGGCTTCTTCAATAGTGAAGAGGGTTTTACCTTCTACCCAACCGTCGGCAAGCGCTTTTTCCCATGTTTTAGTGCCTTTGCGCTGCCCTACAATCACGTTAAAACCATTGTCGCGCAGGTTCAGCGCTTGGCCGGGGCCTTGCACCCCATACCCGATAACTGCAATGGTTTCATCTTTCAGCACATTGCGGGCATGTTCCAAAGGAAATTCTTCGCGTGTTACTACGTCTTCAATTACTCCACCAAAATTAATTTTTGCCATGATAAACAGGTAAACAAAACAATGTTAGATAAAAAAGGTAGTAGAGCAAGTGCTATTTAAGTGTGTGTATGTTGCCTCCGGAAGAGGAAATTGGGGCTCCCAAGTTCGTAAAAGTTTTTAATAATACCAACTTTCAAAAAATGAAGCGCTCATTTTGCCGCGAAAGCACGCACCTTGCCCCGACTTCTTAATAGAAAAAACGCAAGCGATTCAGAAAGATTTTTTATGTAAAACTCTCAAAATCAAATATTTAAAAACAAAAAAACGCTAAGCTTGTCAAGATTGCGTACAACGGGGGAAAAATAAAAAAGCAGCCTGAAAAAGTTCAGACTGCTTACTGCAATTATGTCGGGGTGACAGGATTTGAACCTGCGACCACCAGCACCCCATGCTGATACGCTACCGGACTGCGCTACACCCCGTTGATTTGCGGGCACAAATTTATAACAGACAAAATCAAAACGCAAAAAAAATTTTTTTTGAAATCATCCTTGTAAAAAGTTCGCTTATCACCTAATTTTGCGTTCCAATTATGAACAGACAATTCATATATTCTTTGAAATAATGCCAACCATACAACAGTTAGTGCGTAAAGGCAGGGAAAAATTGACTTACAAATCTAAGTCGCCTGCGCTTGATTCATGCCCGCAAAAGAGAGGGGTATGTACCAAAGTGTACACCACTACCCCCAAGAAGCCCAACTCGGCGCTGAGAAAAGTTGCCAAAGTTCGCCTGAGCAACTCTATTGAAGTAATCGCTTACATTCCGGGCGAAGGACACAACCTGCAAGAGCACTCTATCGTGCTGATTCGCGGCGGTCGTGTGAAAGACCTTCCCGGTGTACGTTACCACATCGTTCGCGGTGCACTCGATACCGCCGGTGTAAACGGCCGCAAACAACGTCGTTCTAAATACGGTGCGAAACGTCCTAAACCGGGACAAGCAGCAGCTCCGGCAGGAAAAGGCGGAAAGAAAAAGTAATCAATCGAACGTTTAGTTAAGACATGAGAAAAGCAAAACCTAAAAAGCGTTATCTGCTGCCTGACCCTAAGTTCGGCGATGTAATGGTTACGCGCTTTGTAAACAACCTGATGGAAAGAGGCAAGAAATCTTTAGCCTACCAAATTTTTTATGGCGCTCTGGAGCAGGTTGAACAACGCCTCGGAAAAGGCGGCGAGCCGGTAAACGGACTGGAAGTATGGCGCAAAGCATTGAACAACGTAATGCCTTCCGTAGAAGTACGCAGCCGCCGTGTAGGTGGTGCTACTTTCCAAGTACCAACCGAAGTACGTCCTGACCGTCGTATTTCATTGGGTATCAAGTGGATGATTCGCTACGCACGCTCTCGCAACGAGAAAACCATGACCGACCGTCTGGCCGGTGAAATCATTTCCGCTTCCAAAGGTGAAGGTGCAGCCGTTAAGAAAAAAGACGACACCCACCGTATGGCAGAAGCTAATAAGGCATTTTCACACTTTAGATTTTAATAAAACGTGGCAAAGGATCTTAAATACCTTCGCAATATCGGTATCATGGCGCATATTGATGCCGGTAAGACGACAACTACCGAGCGTATCCTCTACTATACCGGTTTGACTCACAAACTCGGTGAGGTACACGAAGGCGCAGCTACTACCGACTGGATGGAACAGGAGCAAGAGCGTGGTATCACCATTACCTCTGCGGCTGTTACAACCAACTGGAACTACCCTACCGTACAAGGTGAAACTACTCCCGACACCCGTTCGTACCAAATCAACATTATCGATACGCCGGGTCACGTGGACTTTACTGTAGAAGTAGAGCGTTCTTTGCGCGTTTTGGACGGTGCAGTTGCGCTATTTTGTGCCGTATCGGGCGTTGAACCGCAATCTGAAACCGTATGGCGTCAGGCTGACAAGTACAAAGTACCTCGTATCTGTTTTGTAAATAAAATGGATCGCGCAGGTGCTGACTTCTTCAAGGCTGTTCGCGAAATCAAAGAAAAACTCGGCGCTAAGCCTGTTCCTCTGCAAGTACCTATCGGCGCTGAAGATTCTTTCAAAGGCGTGGTAGATTTGATTACTAACGAAGCCATCATCTGGAACGAGGAAGACAAAGGAAAAACCTACAAAGTAATTCCTATTCCTGATGACATTAAAGACGAAGTGGCTGAGTGGCGTCAAAATCTGATTGAATCAGTGGCTGAGTATGACGACAAATTGCTGGAGAAATTCTTCGAAGACCCTGATTCTATCACAAAAGAAGAGCTGATGACAGCTATTCGCGCGGCCGTTATCGATATGTCTTTCTCACCTGTTTTGTGCGGCTCTGCCTTCAAAAACAAAGGTGTGCAAGCAATGCTGGATGCCGTTGTTGCTTATTTGCCTTCACCGCTGGATTTGCCTCCGGTAAAAGGTATCAACCCTGATACAGAGCAAGAAGAAGAGCGCAAAGCAGATATCAACGAGCCGTTCACTGCTTTGGCATTTAAAATTATGACCGATCCTTTCGTGGGTCGTCTGTGCTTCATGCGCGTGTATTCAGGTAAATTAGATAAAGGCTCTTATGTTTACAATGCACGTACCGGCAACAAAGAGCGTATCTCTCGCTTGGTACAGATGCACGCCAACAAGCAAAATCCAATAGAGTTGGTAGAAGCAGGCGATATCTGTGCAGGTGTTGGTTTTAAAGATATCAAAACAGGTGATACGCTGACCGACGAAAACCACAAGCTCGTTCTGGAATCTATGACATTCCCTGAGCCTGTAATCGGTTATGCTATCGAGCCTAAGAAAGCCGCCGACCAAGACAAATTGTCTTTGGCTATTTCCAAACTGTTGGAAGAAGACCCTACGCTGCAAGCCTTCACCGACCAAGAAACAGGACAAACCATCCTGCGTGGTATGGGCGAGTTGCACTTGGAAATCATCATTGACCGCATGAAGCGCGAGTTCAAAGTTGAAATCAACCAAGGTGCACCTCAGGTAGCTTACAAAGAGCACTTCACTGCCAGCACCGAGCACCGCGAAGTGTACAAGAAGCAGTCCGGTGGTCGCGGTAAGTTTGCCGATATCGTATTTGAAATCGGGCCACGTACAGACGGTCAGCAAGGACTTCTGTTTGAAAACGCCATCGTGGGTGGTGTAATTCCTAAAGAATTCATCCCTGCCGTTCAGAAAGGTTTTGAATCTGCCATGAAGAACGGCGTACTGGCAGGCTTCCCGATTGACTCAATGAGGGTGCGTCTGTTCCACGGTTCTTACCATGATGTGGACTCTGACTCTCTGTCATTTGAAATGGCCGCTATTTTGGGCTTCAAA
Source organism: Rhodoflexus caldus (assembly GCF_021206925.1). NCBI lineage: Bacteria > Pseudomonadati > Bacteroidota > Cytophagia > Cytophagales > Thermoflexibacteraceae > Rhodoflexus > Rhodoflexus caldus. The sequence goes on from NZ_JAJPRF010000009.1 coordinate 47,680, forward strand.
GAGGCAGGTAAGAAGTGTAAGCCACGCTTGTTAGAGCCTATCATGAGCGTAGAAGTAGTTACACCTGATGAGTTTACAGGCCCTGTAACCGGCGACTTGAACCGTCGTCGCGGTATGATGAAGGGTATGGATACCAAAGGTGGCGCTCAGGTTATCAAAGCTGATGTTCCTCTGGCTGAGTTGTTCGGCTATGTAACCGACCTGCGTACTATTTCTTCAGGCCGTGCTTCTGCTACCTTGACGTTCTCTCATTATGCAGAAGTGCCTCAAAACTTGGCCGAGGGTATCATTGCTGAATTGAAAGGTGCAACCGTTTAATCAACAGAGTCATGAATCAAAAGATAAGAATAAAACTGAAGTCTTACGACCACAATCTGGTGGATAAGTCATCGGAGAAAATCGTGAAAGCCGTTAAGGCTACCGGCGCTGTGGTTAGCGGTCCTATTCCTTTACCTACCGAAAAGGAAAAATTCACTGTACTGCGTTCACCACACGTAAACAAAAAATCACGCGAGCAGTTCCAACTGTGCACTTATAAGCGATTGGTGGATATTTATTCTACCAGCTCAAAAACAGTAGATGCGCTGATGAAATTGGAGTTGCCAAGCGGTGTGGATGTAGAAATCAAAGTTTGATTTTGAGAATCCCGAAAAACTGAACGGGTTGCTGTTGAAAAACGGCAATCCGTTTTTTTATTCTATTTCAATATCCTTAGAGGCAGATTCTTTGTTTTCCAACATGCGCAGAATGTCTTCGCGCGTGAGGTTGCTGCCGTCGTATAAAATGTCGCTGATTTTGGTGGTAATGGCATCCAACTCATTGGCTTCCGCAATCAGTATGCGGATGAGTTCCCAGTCGTTGGTGGCGTTGGGGTCGTGTGTCATCAGGTATAACAGACCTCTGATACGCGCCAAAGGTGCACGCAAAACATGCGAGTTGATAAAAGCGTATTCGCGCAGTTGTTGGTTTTGAATCTCTAATTGATGTGTGCGTTCTTCTACGCGTTGTTCCAGTGTTTCGTTGATGGTTTGGAGTTCCTCGTTAAGGGCGTTTAGCTCCTCATTCATGGTTTCTACTTCATTGGATTTGGCAACAAGCTCCAAATTCTGATGGCGGATTTCCTGCAATAAATGCTTGATACGCTTGTTTTTATAGTGCAGTGCAATTAAATCGGCCAAGGATTGCAGAAACAAAATATCCTGTGTTTGCCACTCTTTGCGGCTTTTTTGTTGCTCACAGCAGATAACGCCTATCGGCTTTCCTTCCGCCAATATGGGGCAGTCCAGCATGGAATAAATATCCAAAGGCTTGAGGTAAGTTTCGGTAAAACAAGCAGTGGCTTCGTTTGTTTGCGCATCGGCAGCGGCTATGTAGGGCATTGTCAGCAATGCCGCAAAATAGGGTTCAGAATCTTCCCGCAGCAAAATGGCTGATTCGTAGGTTTTTTCCTCGCCTCGCCGCAGCAGGTATTGACATACTAACTTCTGATAATTGTCTTCTAAATGCCAAACGCTGACCCGACTTACCCCGAGCGCGTGCCCGGCAATTTCGCAAACATGTGCATAAAACACATCGGTATCCCACTCAAACAGCGAGGGGTTGCGAGTGAGGGATATTAGCTGCGACTGATAATATTCCAATTGTTTTTTGCTGTCTGCAATTTCATTTTTCAGGGTTTCCAACTCCTGATTTTTTCGCTCGGCAGCGGTGTAGGCATCGCCAAGCAGTTTATACAGCAAAAACCAGCCGCTCAGAAAAACCAGAAAAAAGATGACACCCGATATGACATAAGAATAAGTGCTGACCTGTAAATCATACGACTTGCCATGGGCTTGGTATAAATACCAGCCGTTAAAAAAATGTGTGAACAGCACAATGAGAATCCACCAGCGGGCAGATTTCAGCCCCTGTGTTACTAATGCAACCAGCGGAACAAAAGGGAGCCAATAAACAATGGTGGTAAAAATTTTAGGATTGGTTATCATGTGGGCTTCTGTAATACCGTAAATCAGTATGACCAGCCCGTTGCTGACAATCAGATGGTTGCCCTTATAGTAAGCGAACAGGGCAATTAGTGCTGCCGCTGCCATGCCTACCCAAAGGATAGGGGCATGAAGAGACTGTAAGTCAATTACCAATTCTACGGCAAGCATTACCCAAAGCATCAAATTCACCACGGCAACGGCAAATAATAATGTTTGGCGCGACTGCATCCGATGGTCTGTAAGGGTTATTAACCGAAAAATACGCTGCATAGATGCGTGCTTTTACCCTAATGATACAGAAAAGATGATGGAATGTCAAAAAGTAGTGATAAGTATTTTTAAGGATTGAGAGCAGTTGATATGCAGGAAGCAAGCCCGAAACCGTATGCTGTAACAATGCCTGTTGGCAGTAACTTGCCAATTCGGCAGCATGGAGCAAAGTAAGCAATTGGGTGATTAAAATGGATGTTTGCTGAACTAATACGGATAATTGTATAAAAAACCGTGAAACCGAATCCCGAAATGCCGTTTGTTTTGATTGCTCACCTGCACTAATCAATTGGCGGCCTTTTCTACGACTGCATCTTCTAATGCAAAAAACAGTTGTTCGGGGTCATCATTGTTCAAACGCAGTATTCCTCTGATAACTACGGGTTTGTCAGTAAAAGCAATGGGCTTTTGTGCATGTACTTCAACCACACTTTCGGGGCCGCTGCCGCCACAGAAAAAACAGGAAGCATAAGGGAAATAAGAAAGAACAAAATGTGTGTTTTCGCTGCTTTCTAAAGGAATAACAAATCCTTTGAGGCTTACTTCTTTGCCCTCTAAGGCCTGCAATTCGTCGGAGAAACGGGCTTCATAAAAAACATTGTTTTTTTCGTATGCTACATTGCGCAGCAAATTCCACAAGGCAGCCGATTTTTCTTTGTGCCAAAGCGTATCGCCCGGGTCGCCGAGCTTTTTGAGCGTGTCGGATTCTTTGACGATGTATTTGTAGCTGCTGACAGTTTGAGGCTGGTACTGTTCAAAGCCGGTAGTTGCGTTGAGCCGCTCGGTTTCGCGTTGCTCAACGGTTCTTTGCCACCACAAACGGATGGCAAAGAACACGATCAGGAGCAGTAAAAGATACTTGGTATAGCGCATTAGAAAACTTCTTCAGGCTTGTTTTTCTTCAAAATAGCTGCCAAAATAGCACTGATGATGGCATATACAATGCCGGAAACAGCTAACTGCTGTACAGATTTGCCGATAGTCATACTCATATCCTGCTTTTCAATTTCGGCCAGTGCCAAATCTATTTGCTCGGCACTCATGCCTAATTTGACAAACATGGCTTCACTGTTTTTAATGGTCAGGTTCTTAATCGTTGTCGCCAATTCGGGGTCAATGAAATTGAAGAGGATATAGTTAAAAATTGCACCTACAAGAGCACTAATCATCAGCATGGTAAAAATATCGCCAAACATCTCTCTGAAAGTGGCAAAGCCGCCGCGACTTTGTCGCAACAGCCGCGCAAAATAAATGATAAGAACAATGCTGATGACCAGCATAATCAGGCCGGAGCTCATGCTTGCCATTAATTCAACATTAACCATGTAGATGGCCAATTGCGAAACGATGCCAATGGCAGCCAAAATCAGCCCATAGCGGATAGCAGTGTTGTTCATAGTGTATGATTGTTTGTGTTGGAAATTTACAGGTAATTGACGCAAAGTTTCTCATCTTTGTTGTACAAATTGGTCTGAAACAATAAAAAACACTCCATGAAGCTCTGGCAGAAGAACTTTGATATACACGAAAAAATAGAGCGATTTACCACAGGGCGCGACCGTGAAACCGATTTACTCCTCGCCCGCTACGATGTTCTCGGTTCGTTGGCACATATTCAGATGCTGGAAAGTGTGGGTTTACTGACTGCGGCGGAACTGCAACAACTGCAACAAGGACTGAAAGAAATTTACCGCGAAATTGAAAACGGGCAGTTTATTATCAGGGAAGGTGTGGAAGATGTCCACTCGCAGGTAGAGTTGCTGCTTACCGAAAGACTGGGTGAAGTAGGCAAAAAAATCCATAGCGGCCGCTCGCGCAACGACCAAGTACTAACCGATATCAAGTTGTTCATTCGCGCCGAGTTGCAGAAACTGGTTGAAAATATCGCCTCTTTTGCCGACTTGCTCATCAGGCAAAGCGAAACTTATAAACACGTATTGTTGCCCGGTTATACACATTTTCAATTGGCCATGCCGTCCAGTTTCGGGCTTTGGTTTGCGGCCTATGCCGAGAGCCTTGCCGATGATTTGCTGGCCGTACAGGCTGCCTACCGCACCGCCGACCAAAATCCGCTGGGGTCTGCGGCGGGCTATGGTTCTTCATTTCCGCTGAACCGACGCATGACAACCGAGTTGCTGGGCTTTGCCGACCTGAACTACAACAGCGTATATGCACAAATGACACGCGGTAAAACCGAGCGCATCACGGCGGTAGCTATGGGCAGCGTAGCGGCTACCTTGGGCAAACTGGCGGCCGATGTCTGCCTGTACATGTGCCAAAACATGGATTTCCTGACCTTCCCGCGCGAACTGACAACCGGCTCGAGCATTATGCCGCACAAGAAAAACCCCGATGTGTTTGAGTTGATTCGCGCCAAGTGCAATCGCCTGCAAATGCTGCCTGCCGAAATAGGCATGATATTGGCCAATTTACCTTCCGGCTATCATCGCGATTTGCAATTAATCAAGGAAAACCTGTTACCTGCTTTTGCAGAACTGAACGATTGCATTGACCTTGCCTCTTACATGCTGGAGCGCGTGATTGTGCGTGAAACCATCATCAGCGAGGAAAAGTACAAATACCTGTTCAGCGTAGAAGCAGTGAATAAGGAAGTACTGGCAGGCATGAGTTTCCGCGATGCTTACAAAAAAATTGGACTTATCATAGAAGAAGGCAATTTTCACCCCGAAACAACGTTATCACATACGCATGAGGGAAGCATCGGCAACCTGTGCAACAGCGAAATCAAACGCAAAATTGAAACTATTATCAGCGATTTTCGGTTTGATAAAGCGCAACGAATGTTTGAGTTAGTCAGTTAATTTAATCACCTATGTTCAAACCCGGAGATAAAGTCGTTTGCATCAACGCGGATTTTTCCATGTATCCCAACATTTTTGACGTTTTTAAACAACTGCCCAAGCGCGATGAGGTTTACACCGTGCGCCAAAAACAGTACATTGAGGGCATGGGCTACCGCATTTTGCTTGAAGAAATACACAATCCGCCCGTTTACATTGACATGGTAAAAGGCATGGTTGAGCCTGCGTTTACCGCCAACCGCTTCGCACTCCTCACAGACCCTATTGCGGTGAAGCATGAGGAAGCAATTGAAGAGGAAATTTTTGCGTAAATTGTCGGGTAACGGCTTGTCAAATCCTGAGCGCATTTATTATATGCCTCAGGATTTTTTTGTAACGGATTTTTCCGAACTTTGATAAAACACCCACCCAATTCTCCCTCATGAAAATGAAAACAAAATTACTTGCAGCAGCCGCGCTGTTCGCCCTTGTTTGGGTAGCAGACAGTTGCTTTATGCGATTCAAAGACCCCATCCGAATTTTGGTATTTTCCAAAACCAAAGGATTCCGCCACTCTTCCATTCCCAACGGCATTGCAGCACTGAAAAAAATAGCCGAACAAAACGGCTATCTGATGGATACAACTGAAAATGCCGCCAATTTCAACGAAGAGAATTTGAAAAAGTACGCGGCGGTCGTTTTCCTCAGCACCACAGGCGACGTGCTGGACGATGTACAACAGGCTGATTTTGAGCGATATATACAAGCAGGTGGCGGCTATGTCGGTATTCACGCCGCAGCCGATACAGAATACGACTGGCCTTGGTACGGGCAATTGGTCGGCGGTTACTTCAACGGCCACCCTTCTACGCCCTCCAACGTGCAGCGCGGGCAGATTTTTGTGGTAGATAAGAAACACCCTTCCACCGAGCACCTGCCCGATACGCTGGAACGCACCGACGAGTGGTACGACTACCGCAACATGTACCCGGGCGTAAAGGTGCTGATGCGCATCAATGAAAAATCCTACATCGGCTCCAACATGAACAACCAACATGCCATTGCTTGGTATCACGAATTTGACGGCGGCAGAGCGTGGTACACCGCCGGCGGGCATACGGAAGAGAGTTTTTCGGAGCCGGACTTCCTGCGCCACATTGCCGGAGGTTTAAAATACGTCATCAGGAATGCCGTGCCTTTGGACTACCAAAAAGCCAAAAGCAAACGCGTACCCGAAGAAAACCGATTTACTAAGGTTGTTCTGGAAAATTATTTGGACGAACCTACCGAACTGGCCGTGCTCCCCGATGGTCGCGTGCTGTTTATTGAACGCAAAGGCGCTGTCAAAATCTATCGGCCGGATGAAAACAAGGTGAAAGAAGTCAATCGGTTTAAAGTAAACACCACCCACGAAGACGGCATGATGGGGCTTGCCGCCGACCCCAATTTTGCGCAAAATCAATGGATTTATCTCTATTACTCGCACCCCGTTGAGTCGGTGAATCAACTCTCACGCTTCACCATGAAAGGCGACAGCATTGACCGCAGTACAGAAGTGAAAATCCTCAGCGTACCCGTGCAGCGGCAGGAATGTTGCCACACGGGCGGCTCCATCGCCTTTGACGGGCAGGGCAACCTGTTCCTTTCCACGGGCGATAACACCAACCCCTTTGCCTCCGATGGTTACTCGCCCTCCGACGAACGCCCCGACCGTGCGCCGTGGGATGCACAGAAATCATCTGCCAACACCAACGACCTGCGCGGTAAAATCCTGAGAATCAAGCCGCAACCCGACGGTTCTTATACCATCCCCGAAGGCAACCTGTTCCCCAAAGGAACCCCGAATACACGCCCCGAAATCTATGTGATGGGTTGCCGCAATCCGTATCGCATTTCGGTGGACAAGCAAACGGGCTACCTCTACTGGGGCGATGTAGGCCCCGATGCGGGTGAGGACAACCCTGACCGAGGCCCCAAAGGACACTGCGAGTTCAATCAGGCCAAAGCGCCGGGCAACTTCGGCTGGCCGCACTTTGTAGCCGATAACAAGGCCTATCAGCGCTACGACTTTGCAACAAAGAAATCGCTGGGTTTCTTCAATCCTGAAAAACCGATGAACCTCTCGCCGAACAACACAGGGCTGAAAGAACTGCCGCCTGCACAAAAGCCGATGATTTGGTATCCTTACGGAGAGTCCAAAGAGTTTCCGATGGTGGGCACGGGCGGACGCAACCCAATGGCCGGTGAAGTATTCCGCGCCAATCGCTACCGCAAGTCCGATGTCGGCTTCCCTGATTATTTTGACGGCAAATTGTTCATTTACGAATGGATGCGCGGCTGGATTATGACCGTTACTTTTGACGAGCAGGGCAACATGAAAAGCCTGTCGCGCTTTATGCCTTCCACCAAGTTTAACAACCCGATGGATATGGAATTTGCGCCTGACGGTTCATTGTATATGCTGGAATACGGCACCAACTGGTTCAGCCGCAACGAGGATGCTCGCTTGGTGCGCATTGAATACAGCGCCGGCAATCGGAAGCCTATCGCCAAAGTCAATGCCGACAAGGTAGTGGGTGCTGTGCCGCTTACCGTAAAGTTTGACACCAAAGGAACGGTGGACTACGACGGCGATGCGCTGCGCTACGAATGGTTCTTCACTCCGGATGCAAGAAAAGCACAGGCAACAGCCGCCAATCCAAGCTATACCTTCACCAAACCCGGTGTGTACAAGGTTACGTTGCGCATTGCTGACGGTAAAGGCGGCACCGCACAGCAGCAGATAGAAGTACGGGCAGGCAATGCACCGCCGGAGGTAAGCCTGACACTAAGCGGCAATCAAACCTTCTATTTTGACAACGACAAACGGAGCTACACCGCAAGCGTGAAAGACAAGGAAGATGGCACTGTGGAAAGCGGCGGTGTCAATCCCGAAGAAGTTGTTGTAAGCATGGACTACCTGCCCGAAGGCAAAGACCTGACTGTTATCGCAAAAGGGCACCAAACCAACAGCAGCGAGGTAACAGGCTTTATGGCAGGCAAGCGCATGATTGACGACAGCGACTGCCGCGCCTGCCATGCCATGAACCAAAAATCGGTAGGCCCCAGCTATATGGACATAGCCAAGCGCTACCACAAAGACAACAATGCCGCCATCTATCTGGCAGAAAAAATTGTCAAAGGTGGTTCGGGCGTTTGGGGCGACAAAGGAATGGCCGCCCACCCGCAACTCTCCTTGGAGCAGGCTGCCGAGATGTCGCGCTACATCCTCAGCCTTGCACAAGAGAAAAAGGACAACGTACTGCCGCTGAAAGGTGAGTTTATGCCTGATAAACACATTGACAAAAATGAAAAAGGCGTTTACATTATACGTGCCGCTTATACTGACAAAGGCGCAAACGGCGTGGGGCCTATCACAGGCAGCCAAACCATCGTACTGCGTTCGCCTATGCTTAAAGCAGTGGCAGCCGATGCACCTGCGGCACTGATGAAAGTCAATTTCAACGGAAAGGATTTTGCCATTTTGGGCAATAACGCCTTTGCGGAATACAAAAACATAGACCTGACAGGTATCAAAAACATCACGCTGGGTGCGGCCACGCAGGGAACCAGTGCGGTAGTTGAGGTGCGTCTTGGTTCACCCGATGGTAAACTCCTCGGTGAAGCAGCCATTGGCTCGGAGCCGATGTTCCAGATGCCGAAAATTGCCATTCAGCCGCAAACAGGCATTCATTCGGTGTTTTTGGTTTGCCGCATCAAAGAAGTAAAAGCGCAACCCATGATTGCTATGGAATGGCTAAAATTTGAGCAATAAGCAAAAGCTGCAACGCACGTAATTCGTGCGACCCAACGCTTCCCCGTTTGGCGGGGAAGCGTTGTTTTTTATACGCAAACCTGACAAAAATCCAAGACTTTTTAGGCTTAAACACCTATTTTCCAAGAGTTTACATCAAACATTTTTCACAAACCTTTTGTAATTTTGCGTATATAATAAAAATTATGCGATAGTTTATCGGAAAAGTTTTATTGAATTTGGTGTCATACCTACATGAAAAGGAGACGGCTTATTAATACACATATACTTACAAAAAATACAACTAAAAGACAAAAAAATTATATCAATGTTTTTTTATTTTTCAAATAAAATATAGCAGTTATCAATGAATAGCAAATAATTTGTATCAAGAGCATGATTTTATATGTATTCGCCAGGTGCTACCCTCTCCGATTTTACTTTCAACGGTTAGTCGAGCATTATTGTAGACACATAAGTTTTTGATTAGCCGAATACCCAGTCCTGTACCAACTTCTCCAGCCGTGCCGTGCGAGGTATAGCCTTCTTCTAAAATAATTGCCAGTTTTTCGGGCGGAATGCCTATGCCTGTATCGCGCACAGACACGATACATTCTGTATCTTGTATTTCCGAATCGATAAAAATATTACCACCTTCGGGCGTAAATTTAATGGCATTGTTAATCAGATTGCGCAGTATGGTTTGCATTGAAATCGGATTAAAATATACCCGAATTTCGGATGACACCCGATTGTGTAACATGATTTGTTTTTGCTGTGCTGCAATTACAAGCAGGTCGATAACATCGCGTATTATTACAAAGAGGGATAGATTTTCTTTGGACAGGTTTTGCATCCAATCTTCCTTTTTTCCAAAAAGCAGCAAATTATCTAGTGTTACCATCAGTTGCGTAACGTTATTGTGCAAAGTGGGTAATAAGGCATTAAATTCTTCAGAGGTGATGGTATTCGTGAGTGATAAATCCAGCACGCCCCGCAAAGAAATCACCGGTGAGCGCAAGTCATGCCCGATAATGGCAAAAAGTTGTTTAAGGCGTGTGTTTAATTCGCGGAGTTCTTCGGCTTGCCGCACAATTTCAGCTTTTTGAGTTGCTAATTCTTCATTTTTGAGTTGTAACAGACGTGCCTCGCGGGCTTTATTTTCTTTCAAACGATATAGAAAAGCAATCACGGTCAGCGCAATGACGATTGCCGCAATACCAATGGTGAAATAAAAGTAGAAGCGCCCTTGCCTGTATCGGGCTTCATAACGAAGTCGCTCTATTTCAAAAGATTTGATAATACTGTCTTGGCGCAAAATTTCTAATGCCATTTGATTTTTGGTATAGCGCTCGCTAAGAGCGGCAATTGCCGAATCCTGTGCGGTAAGCCTGAGGGCGGCGCGACCAAGTGCTTCCTCTTGCAGGCGCGCTTCCATTTGGGCTATTCTTTTTTGTTCTTCCGCTCTGCGCAGCCGTTCGTGTTCATCTTCCAAATTTTCGCTTAGTACCTTGATTTTCAGACTATTTAAAGTTTCTACAACCTCTTTATATTGCTCAAAATATTCCTGCGTTTTTTTTAAGTCGCCGTTTTTCTCATAAGTTTCTGCCAGCAGGGCATAGCAGGTGCGCACGCGCTCCAAGTTGTTTTCACTGCGCGCAATTTCCAGCGCCTCTTCCAATACCCGCGTCGCTTCCTCGTAGCGCTTGAGCTTATTATATACGACCGATAGGTTGATTAATGCCGAAATAATCGGTTCGCTCGTCTGTTGCCTGCGGCGCCCTTCCAATACCTTTTGGAAGTAATACACCGACGAATCGTATTCCTGCAAATCGGCGTGCAAAAAAGCCAAGTTGTTATCAATACCGAATATGCCGCTCTGATTATTAACCAACCGATTGAGTACGAGCGATTGATGAAACAAATTAACAGCTTTTTGAAATTCGCGGGCGTCCCAATAGGTCAAAGCCGCTTTGTTGATTAAATCGCTTGCGCCGCGCCAGTCTTTGACCGCCTTTTGTCGCTCGGCTTGCTGTAAATAGGTGGCAATTTTCGCCGAATCGGCTGCGCTCAAATAGTTTTGTGCATGCAACGGACAAGCACCAAGGCAAGCCGACAAACTTAACAATATGGCAATGCGAAACAACACGTCAGAAATCGGCAATTTGGAACGTAATAACCTCTTCGGTGCGGTTGCCTACAGCATCTTCCACAAATACCCTGATTTCGTAGCTTGTATTTTTCTTAAATCCTTCGATAGGCGCTCGGTAGGCAAGGGGCGGCGCACCGTTTATGGAGTAAAAGATATTTTGCGGCGAAGTGTCTTCATCTTGCACGGTCAAAAAGAGTTTGGCATAACTCGGATACGTGTTTTCGCCTACGGGCGCCACGCTGAACCGATGCGTAATTTGTGGGCGATTGCCGTCCACCCAGAATTCAATGAAAACGGCATTGCGGTTGTTTACGTTGTCGTAGGCAATCAATTCGAGGCGCTGCCTGCCCGTGCGGTCGGTTAAGCCGATAAGTCCGTTGTAGGGTTGTTCTTCCGATTGGTCTTCGAAACGATAGGCAATGCGCTGCAACCCCGATTCAATATCGGAGGCAGTAATTTCTATCGATGTCTGCTGACCAGTAAACGTCTGACGGGCGCGTTGGAAGGTTTTGCCCACATAGCGGCTTTTAACTACCGGTCCGGTCAGGTCCACGTAAACGGCACTGACATTCTGCCGAATTTCGTCAAAGGCTTTGGTTTTGGTATCGGTCAGGTAAACGCCCGAATTGCCGATATTGTCTTCTGCAAAATAGCGGACAATGTGCAATCCGGGTTTTTCGGGCATATAGAACGGGTCTTCGTACTTTTGCAAAGAACCGTTGTCGATGGAATAGAACACGTTTTTTACGCCGGCTTTATTGTCCAAAGCCGTAAGTTTCAACTTAGTTCTACCCGAGAAATAGACCTGATTGCCCACGATGAACTTATCGCCCAGAATATCTGCCGACATAATGGGAGCGGTGCGGTCCATAAAAAAGGTAAAACTTTGCTCTTCTTCGCGGTTGTTGACTTTATCCACCGAATAAAAATAAACGGTATGTTCGCCTTCAGCAAGTTTTTCAATCGGAAGTATTTGACCGGGTGCGTAAGTTATCCAAGGTCCTTCATCTATTTTATAGAAAGTTTTGTTCACGCCGACTATGTTGTCTTCCATAAAAAAATAAAAGCGCGTGGAAACGGAAACCACCTTACTTTCGGATATACCTGTTACTTGCAGGCGAGTTTGCGGCGGGGTAATATCCACCACAAATTTTTCGGTAACTACATTCGAGCGATTCCCCACGCGGTCAACGGCGTAGTAGCTAACCTGCCGGTCACCTTCCTGACCGACGGGTACGGGCGATTCGTAAACAGCTTCTCCTCCGCCGTCTCGTGCGATGAAAACTTTTTCCACGCCCGCCATGTCGTCGCTTGTTTGTAGTTCCACTACGAGGTCTTTACCGTAAAAATGCGTTTTGCCGTCGAAAAAATAATTGGGCGTAATGTAAACCGACTTGGTTTGCGGTGCTTTTCCGTCGGCATGAATAACGTACCAGAACGAATTTTGCGGGTCGGTGGCGTCAAAATGTCGCAAATAGTGTATTCCGTGCCCGTCAAGTTGAATCGGAACAGTCTGAATCCGACCTTCGTTATTTTTTCTGCCCGAAAGCAATACGCCCGAATCATCGGGCGAAGAAGCGATGCGAACATAAATAGGTAAATCCAATCGGTGATAGTATTTGCCTGATTGGTCTATGTAAAATCCCTTTTCCGAACCGCCGTTCTGCGCGTAAGATTGAGAAATAGATACTAAAAAAATAAATAAAATACAAATTTTATTATGCAAATATTTCATGCGTATCTGATTCACATTTAGCGCAAAATTAATGTAAATTAGTTAAGTTGATGCGAGTTATCTGCTTGCTATTAGGAAAGTTATATGTCTGCTTAACCGCTGTTAGGAACTGTGTTCAAATGCAAGAGTATGTGGTTAAATATTCGTATCAAGTAGCCGGATATGTTATGTGGCAATCGTTTACGATAGGCTTGTCCGCTTTTAGCCACAGCGAATACTTGTCGGATGAGCTTATGCATAAGGGCATAGCTACTTTATGTGGCTTGTCTTTGGCTTCTTTACAGGCGGCATTGTAGCGTTTGGCTGATTTGGCACAGTTGTACAGCAAAGACCTGAGCAGCGCCGCCCCCTGTCGGCAAATGATACCTTTTTTAACCGTTCGTCCCGATTTGGTAGAGATTCGGGGCTATGCTAACATATCTTGCCGGTTGTCGGTGGTTAGCAAATTGCTTAAAACCTTTGGTAAGAAAAAGAAAGATGAGACGTGTGGCAGTCTTCTTACCAATGCCTTTCATACTGCTTGCCGGACTGACCATCTGCGTTATAGTCGGAGGGAAGTTCTTGTTCAATACGTTGACAACGCGAGTTACGCGATTAAATATTGAAAAAATTCAATTTCTGTCAGGGGTGTAAAATCCTTGACGGCTGGCAGGCTATCAAAATAAGTATAGGCAGCCAGTCCGCTCAATAGGTTGATGAACATACCTGATTGGGAACGATATCCGGTATGGTCAATATCTGCCTGAAAGGACAACAAACCAAAGACGGTTTCAATGATGCCTCTTTTTTTGAGAAAGTATTTCTCTTGTGCCGAATATAGTACTTTTTTCATATTGCGCCTTACTTTGGTAATGAGCTTCACGCCTTTGTCGGCAAGGGCTTGCTTTTGTCTTGTCAGGTAGCCTTTACTGCCAAAGAATATGCCTTGCAGGTTTTTGAACAGGGTTTGCAATACTTTGCTGTTGTTGTCACTTACATGACCCGGGGTTATCATAAAGTTGCACAATTGACCGTATTGATTGACAATGAGATGCAATTTGAGCCCATAGAACCATCCGACGGAGGTTTTACCTTTGCCGGCAAGTCCTTTCATGGTGCGGTGTTGAGCGGCACGTTTGACATGACAACTCTCTAACTTTTTGCTGTCAATGTAATTGGCATGGGGGACGGGGTGATGCCATTGGTAAAAAAAAGGAAGGCACACAGTTCAAAGAAATAGTATTTTTTTAAGGCGATAAATCGCTTATAAGAGAGCAGATGCGGAAAAAGCGTGCGGAACTTTTGACACATAAGCAGTTTGTTGTAATAGGTTTTGAAACAGTCCATACGGCTGAAATGATAGCAGATGCAAATGGTGATAATTTCGGAGGGATGCAGTTGGGAATGTGGTTGTTTGGCTTGTCCTATCAAGTGAGGTTGTGCATGGTGCTGAAAATTTTTCAGGAAATCATGCACATCAATGAAGATTTGTATTATTGTCTTCAGTAAGGGTTAGCATGGCGAAAAGCAGTTTCTTTGAAAAGTGCAATATAAAAATATGCTTTTTTGCAAACCCTTACTTTTTTTATTTTTTACCTGTAAGAGGTTGATTATCAAACTAATCACAAATAATTCGCGTTATAAATCCCAATTCATCATATCGGGATTTTGTGATATGCTGAAAGAGAGAGCGCGTACTGCTGCTACCCTATTTTTGGCGCTCCCGTTCTTGGATTGCTTGCACCAAGTCCTGATACCAGCCCTCGCCGTAGGCGCGAATGAGCGCATCTTTCAAAAAAACATACAAAGGTATGCCGAGATGCTCTCCTAAGGTGCAGGCATCGCCGCAAATGTGCCAGCGGTGGTAGTTCAATGCGTCGTACTCCCCAAACTTGCTGACGCGAATAGGGTACAAATGGCAGGAAATCGGTTTGCGGAAGTTTGTTTTGCCTGCCAAATATGCCTGCTCAATGCCGCATTTGAGCATACCTTTTTCATCGGTAACAGCATAGGCACACGCCCCCGAAGGTTTTAGCGGGGTGGCATGTTCCCCATCTTGGTCTATCACGTGTGTACCTTGTGATTCTATGGCCGCAATGCCTTCCGCAGTCAAAAAAGGTTTGACACTGTCAAAAATCTGTTCCAGCACAGGCAACTCGTCTTCGGACAAAGGAGCACCGGCATCACCTTCCACGCAACATGCACCTTTGCATTTTTCAATGTGGCATACAAAAAACTTTTCTGCGATGTCGTCGCTCAATACGGTTTGTCCTACGATTAGCATGGCCTGTTAATTTTGATAAAAAAACCTGTCAGGTTTCCAAGACCTGACAGGTTTGGAAGATGTTACCGCAAAATTAGGCCACAGCCGCCACGTGTTTCTGCATCACCAACCTGAATTTTTCAAGGAACAAGTCTGCATCCTCTTTTTTCAGGTTGAGTGCAGGCAGCAGGCGCATGGTGAATTTATCGGACGATGAACCCGTGAAAATGCGGTGTTCATAGAGCAATTCATCGCGGATGGGGTTGCAGGGCATTTCCAGCACCACGCCGAGCATCAGCCCTCTGCCGCGCACAGTTGCCACGCCGGGCATTTGGCTGATAGCGGTTTTGAGGTATTCGCCCATTTGAGCAGCGTGAGCCATCAGGTTTTCGGCTTCCATTACCTCCAACACTGCCAGCGCAGCCGCACAAGCCAAATGATTGCCGCCAAAAGTTGTTCCCAACATGCCGTATTTGGGCTTGAATTTGGGGTGAATCAGCAAACCTGCTACGGGGAAGCCGTTGCCCATGCCTTTGGCAACGGAAATCAGGTCGGGTTCTACGCCGCTGAATTGGTGCGAAAAGAACTTGCCGGAGCGTCCGTAGCCGCACTGCACGCTGTCGGAAATGAGAACAGCGTTATGCTTGTCGCAAAGGCGGCGGGCGGTTTGCCAAAACTCATCGCTTGCCACATGAACGCCGCCGACTCCCTGCATACCTTCAATCATAACGGCGCAGGTTTGGTCATCTACGGCTGCCTCCAAAGCGGCAATATCGTTGTGGGGAATAAAAACGACGTGCTGATTAAAGTTAATCGGCGCAACAATGGCAGGGTTATCCGTTGCCGCCACTACTCCCGACGTGCGCCCGTGGAATGAGCCTTTCAGCACCACAATTTTGGTGCGCCCGTTGTAGAAGGAAGCCACTTTCAGTGCGTTTTCGTTGGCTTCTGCGCCCGAGTTGCACATAAACAGCGCGAAATCGGGATGTCCGCACATTTCGCCTAACTTTTTTGCAAGGGCTTCCTGCACAGGATTAATAATGGAATTGGAATAAAACCCGATTTTATTCAGTTGTTCGGTAATTCGTTTGACATAGTGCGGATGCGTGTGCCCGATGGAAATAACGGCATGGCCGCCGTACAAATCCAGATATTGGTTGCCCGCTTCATCCCACAGGTATGAGCCCAACGCACGCACAGGTGCAATTCGGTTCAGTTGATAAACGTCAAAAAGATGCATGGCAATTTTGTAATGGAATAAATAAAAAACGAACACGCCGCAGCAGGCCGGCTGCTACGTCGCATTAAAAAGGCAAATCATCATCGCCGCCGGAAACCAACTGAAAGCCGCCAAAGTCTTCCTCCGGTGGCGGAACATCGCGGCCGCCCGTGGCAGCAGGAGCAGCACTTTCCACGCGCCATGCCTCCAAGTTGGTGAAATAGGTTGTATTGCCGTCTTTGGTATAAGGTCTGCCACGAAGGGTAAAACTTACTTTTACTTCATCACCGACCGACATGCCGTCCAGCAAACTGCATTTGTCCTGTGTGAGTTGAAATTTGATAAATTCACTGTACGCGCCATTAGGCAATTCTACCACAAATTCGCGTTTGCGAAATTTTTCGGTTACTTGTTGCGTATCATAAATAACTGTAAGCTTTCCTTTTGCTTCGTATGACATGCGGATGAAAGAGTGATTAGGTGAAATTTCGCTTAAAAATAGTAACTTTTCTTAGTTTTGCTCAATTTTTGACAGATTCTCAAACAGATACTGCCGAACAGTGGCGTATCGGCTCTCAAATACTCGCGCATGACACAGATTTACCTGTAACAATTACCCTGAGCAATCCGCACCTGCTGCGTGCACTGCCGAATTTGTGTTTAAACCATAATTAGCTGACAATCAGATGTATCAAAAACAGGCAATACGTATGTACTTGTTGCTGTTGAGCTGGATGTTTATTGTCCTGACGGCCCCTGCGCAACAAACACTCAACTTCACCGACCCCTCGCTTGACTTCCGCAAAGGAATGGACTTGTACGAACGCGGCCACTATGTCGGCGCAAGACAACAATTTGAGGCCTACATCCGCCGCAATTTGCAGGATGAACGCCAAATTGAGGCGGAATACTATGCCTGCATGTGTGCCATGAAAGAGCAAAGCCCCGACTTCAACCTGATGTTAGAAAACTTTGTGCGCAAATATCCCACGCACCTGATGGCACGCAATGCTTATCGCACCATCGGGCTTTCGTACTACGACGAGGGCGTGTACACGGAAGCATACCAATACTTAGAGCGCGTTTATCGGCCTGCGGGCAAGTCGGAAGAAGATGCTGAAATAGCCTTTAAATTAGGTTACAGTTATTTTTCCGAACAAAAATACCAACTGGCGCAAGGCGTATTCAACCGATTGAAAAGCGGTGGCAGCAGCTACGCAACCGCAGCAAGCTATTACGCAGGCTACATTGCCTTTCAGGACAAGCGCTATCAGGAAGCGCTGCCCGACTTGGAGCGCGCCGCCACCGACAGCCGCTACACAGACGAGGCTAATGCACTGATTTTCACCATCCACTACCTCCGCCGCGACTATAACCGCGTCATCGGTTTTGCCGAACAATTGGAGCGACAAGGCAAAAAAGTTCCTGCCAACCTGCAAGCACCTCTTGCCGACAGCTATTATGCTGCCAACCGCTGCGATAAAGCCCTGCCTTTACTGGAAGCACTCGCCCGTCAGAAAAGCAACGACCGCTCCATGTATTACAGGCTGGGGCATTGCTACACGCTCAGCAAGCAGCCGCAACAAGCCGCTAATGCTTACGGCAGAGTGGCAGAGGGCAACGATTCGCTCGCACAAATGGCTGCCTACCAAATGGCACTTAACTATATTGATTTGCGGCAGCAACAGGCAGCGGCCAATGCTTTCAAACGTGCCCGCGACCTGAACTTTGACCGTCGCCTGCGCGAACTGGGGGCTTACAACTTCGTCAAGGCCAATTTTGAGATGAAAAACTACTCCGATGTGATTGACGGCGCTACCTTCTACGAACAGCAATTTCCGCAAGGCGAGTACATGGACGAAATCTCTTATCTGAAAAGTGAAGCGTACATCAGCGGCGGCAATTATGCGGGAGCTTTGCGATACATCGAACAGATTCGCAACCCGAATCAACGCCTGCAAGCCGCTTATCAGCGCATTGCCTTTAACTATGCCGCCGTTTTGTACAACGAAGAAAAGTTTGCACAAGCCATTGAAGCGCTGCAAAAGTCGCTGCGAAGGCCGATAGCCGGCGACTTGGTGCAGGCAGCACACTTCTGGATGGGAGAAAGCCTCGTTCGTCAGGATAAGCCGGATGAGGCTACCCGCGCCTACAATCAGGTAGCCAACACCGCCAAAGAATATCCCACCGCTGTTTATGCCTTGGGTTACATCGCCTTCAACAAAGAAAACTATGCACAGGCAGAACAATTGTTCAGGCAGTTTCTCAACCTGAACAGCCGACAGAACCGCGCCGATGCCCAAACCCGCATAGGCGACTGCCGCTACATCAACCGCGATTTCAGGGATGCGCTATCGTTCTACAATCAGGCATTGACAGGAGCCGGAGCCGACACCGACTACATCAATTATCAGATAGCACTGTGTAACGTAGGCTTGCAAAGTCGCGATGAAGCCATCCGCATTTTAGACCGTATTATAGCCAACCGCAGTTCACGCATGGCAGCTTCGGCAATATTTGTAAAAGCCGAATTGCAATTTGAGGCCGAGCGCAAAGATTTAGCAGTCCGTACCTATTCACAGCTTATTGCCGACCACCCCAACAGCGAACAGGTGCCCGATGCGCTGTTTAAACGGGGAATGGCATACGGCATTTTAGGGCAAAACAATCAGGCCATTGCCGACTACAAAGCCATTTTAGACCGTTTCCCCATGCACCCGAATGCAGCGGAGGCCATAAATTCCTTACAGGAAATGAATGACCGAGGCGTACCTGTGCCCGATTTTGAGCGCTATAAACAGGCCTACATCCGCAATAATCCGGAGAGTAACACATCTATACAATTGGACTTCAAGAGCGCACGCGTGCCTTATGACAACGGCAACTATGCCGCAGCCATTCATACGCTGAACGACTTTATCAAACGATATCCGGCCTCCGCCTTCACCGATGAGGCACGATTCATGCTTGCTTTCTCAATGGACGAAATAGGCGATAAACGCGGCGCTATTCAGCAATACAGCCTTGTGAGAGGCAGCAACAGCCTTCGGTCGGGTTTGCGCGCCGCCGAGCTGGAACTTGAACTTGGCGATGCACAGGCTGCATTTAACCGCTACCGCAGCTTGCAGCCACAGGCTACCGATAACCGCAATTTGGCACGTGTGATGATAGGCCTTATCCGCTCCTCGTTCCAAATAGGTCAAACTGCCCAAACAGAAGCCTACTGCAACGATGTGATTTCCCGCAACCTGTCTGTCGGAGGAGCGCGTGCCGTAGCAGAATTGCACCTTGGCAAAATCATGCTGGAACGCACACAACCCGACCGTGCACTGGCACAGTTTCGTCAGGTAGCCAACAACTACACCGATGCCAGTGGTGCCGAGGCGTTGTATTTGGCAGGCACGACCTTGCGGCTGCAAAAAAATTACAATGCTTCCATCAACGAACTGACCAAAATGAAAACACAGTTCGAGCATCATCCCGATTGGGTGGCCGAGGCCTTCCTGCTGATTGCCGAGAACTACATTGACCTGAACAATCTCTTTCAGGCACGCGCCACGCTCAACTCCATCATAGACTACACCAAAGACGAAACCATTAAGCAACGTGCACGCAAGCGCCTGAGCGAACTATGACGGTTAGCACATAAACAGCGGATTGCGCCAATCAAAACGGATTTTACTTGGAAAGCAAACACACAAAATCGGCGTAAACTCGTGCAACCCGGCCGCAATCAGCGTTCAAAACAACAATATGCCATGAAAAAAATTTTGATAATATTGTGGTTGGTTATGCCGCTTTCGGCAGCCGCCCAGAAATTAGACGAAGGAAAATTTGAGGTAGAAAAAGAGCGCGTACTGCGACTTTCCAAAGCATCGCGCAGCTTTGAGCGAATGCCCAAGACGGAACTTTCCGAAGGCAACACCGCTCAGCAATACCAGTTGCCGCGCTTTAACTATGCCTTGCCTTTGCTGGCAGTCAATACTTCGCCCTTGCGCCAGCAAGTAGCGCCCAAAAAGGATGAAAACCCCTTCCGCAACCTTGCCAAGGCGGGTTTTGGGAATTACAATTCTCCCTATGCAGAACTATTCCTGACCGCACCAAAAGATGCCGATTGGCAGTATAAGGTGCACGGACTGCATTTTTCCTCACAAACCGGTCCTGTGGACGGTAAAAACTCAGGTAACAGCCTGAACCAAATTCACGGCGAGCTTGCCAAATTTATGGACAACGGCAAAATTTACGGCAGCGCCACCTACCGCCGCGACGGGCTGCATTTCTACGGCTACAGCCCCTTGCGCAGCGGCACCGTTGAACGCGGCGATATCCGCCAAACTTTCTCGCTGACCGAAATCAGAGCCGGCTATGAAAACACAGACCCCGACGCAACTTTCCGCTACAAAGCCGAGGGCGGCTTTTACCTGTTTACTGACCGCTACAAGGCCAATGAGGCAGCATTTCAACTTGCGGGCAACTTAGACGCAAAACTCGGCGAAACCTCTTATCTGACCACCGACCTTTCATTAGACCTCATCAACCGCCGCGACGAGGTCGGCGGGCAAACACGCAACCTGTTCATTTTCACACCCAAATATGAAATGCGGCAGGAAGGTTTCACCATCAGCGCGGGCGTGCGTGCCGTAGCAGACGGCGACTCGCTTACCAACCAACCCAAAGGCAGATTCTACCCCGTTATTCATGCCTCTGCCGATTTGGTGGAAGACCGCCTGACAGCGTTTGCCTCATTGGAAGGTAACACTATCCGCCGCACCTTTCGCAGCATGGCAGAAGAAAACTCCTTCTTAGGCCCCAATGTAGGACTGGCTCATACGAACCAATTGTGGGAAGCTACGGGCGGCCTACGCGGCAACATTTCCGCACAATTGGGCTTTCAGATAAAAGGAAGCTACGGCGTTTATCGCAACCTGCACTTTTTTGCCAACAGCGCGGCAGATTCCAGCAAGTTTAACATCCTGTATGACAGAAGCAAAGTGCCTGTTTTTCAAGTACATGGCGAACTGAGCTATGCCACGGGCGGCTTGAAACTCATCGGCAAAACAGGATTTTTCGGCTATAACACGCAAGACTTGGCGCGCCCTTGGCATCGTCCGCTATTCACTGCCAATTTGAATGCTTCTTACCTGATAGAGAACAAGTTGCGCGTCAGTTCGGAGTTTTACCACTTGGCCGGCATCAGGGCATTCAGCCCGCGCACAGGCGCTCAAATCAGCCTGAAGCCGATTTTTGACCTCAACTTACAGATTGACTATTTTATTAACAATCAGTTCTCCGTATTTCTGGGAGGTTACAACCTGTTTTCGCAGCGCTACCAGCGGTTCCTGAACTACGATATGCGCCAACTGACCGTATTAGGAGGGGTCGGAATTGCTTTTTAGGCGCTGATTGGCTTAATTTGAAAACAATATTGCCTTGTTCGGCAGTCAAAGTCCCTGGCAGACACTGCCGTACTCTATGTACCCCCTAAACAAGATTGACAATGGACAACCATATTCGCCAACTGTTGAGTAAAGAAAACCACCTAACCGTGCCAAGGTTAGGCACGTTTGCTGCGCATCATATCACCGCTCAAATTCTCAAAGATGATGGGGTTATTCTTCCGCCGCGCAAACAAGTAACATTTGACGATACGGAACAGGAAGACAGCAGCAATGCTTTTCAAAACTACGTCATCAGAACGGAACAGATTGGCGTTGATGAATTTAACAAAAACTTGGAAGCCTATGTCAATAAAATCAATGAGCAAATCAGCCGATACGGCCTCTATGAAATTCCGGGTGTAGGCTATCTGAAACGCAACGCTGACGGCAAGCTGCTGATTGAAAACAACACCGACTACAACCTGCTCGACAGCGGTTACGGCCTGCCCAAACTGGCCGCCCGCCCGATTCAGGCAGCAGAGCCGCAAAAGGGCAAGCCTGTTAAAGATGAACCCGCACAGCAAACAAACGCTCAGGAACAACCCGACCATACGCAACAAACCGCCCAAGAAAGCGCTCAAACCATCCCTGCCGCCGGTAGCGGAAAAAACAACAATGCCGATAAGGTGTGGTGGTTAGCCATGATTCCGCTGATTATGCTGTTTGTTTTTCTCATCTACCTGATGGTGGATGAAACCGCACAGTTGCAATTCCGTGCGTGGGTGAGCGGGGACTCGCAGGAACAAGTCATCACCGAACTTCCACAAGAAGAGAACACGGGCGGCAATATACCCGTTGATGAAAATACCGACATTAACAGCGGAAGCGACAATAATTTTTCCGACAACAGCACCCTTGCAGAACCCGAACCCGAAACGCAACCCGAACCCGTCAAACCTGCCGTTACCGAATCTAAGGGCGGCTATATGGTAGTTCTTGGTAGCCTTGCCAAAGAGTCGGCTGCCCAAAAAGTACAAAAAGAACTTGCCGAAAAAGGTATAGAAACAGAAATTATTTACAACAGCGAAAGAAAAACCTATCGCATTGCCATCACGGGTTTAAGCGAAGCTGCCGCAAAAAGCAAGCGCGAGGAGTTGTTGGAACTTGTACCGGCAGCATGGATAGCCAAGCCCAACCAGTAAGCCAAATAAGCGCATGAATCAACCCGACCAGGAAATCATTCGCCTGAAACAGCAATTGGCCTCCGCCGAGCAAACACTGCGGGATTTACAAGCGCTTACGGGTACGGCTGCCATTGAAATTGACTTCACGGCACGTAAAATCCGATGGACAGAGGAAGCCTACCGTCTGTTCGGGCTTTCTTTTGCTACTCATGCCTCTTTGCCGGGCAACTACTTTTTTAATACCATTCACCCCGAAGATGCGGCTTCGGTCATGCAGCAACTCAAAGAAGCAACCGACCGCCAACAACCGCTGGCAGTGGAATATCGCATCCTACTGCCTGACGGTAAGGTGCGGCATATCGGGCTTCGCGCTCATGCAAGCAGCCATAAACCCCTGATTTACAGAGGAATCATGCGGGAAATATTGCCCGATTCGCCCGCCGATGAATCCCAAAGCCAACGCCTGCAACAACTGCTGCAAAATACCAATGAAGCCATTGTAGTAACCAATGCGCTATTTGTTGTAGAATTTTGGAATGAAGCCGCCGCACAGATGTACGGCATCAGTGCCTCGGAGGCCATCGGTGAAAAATGGACAGATTTGATTACCACACAGTTCCGATACGGGCAACCCATTGAACAAATACACGAAGATTTGCTGCAAAAAAAATTTTGGCAAGGAGAAGTTAAACAGCGTGTGCAAGGCGGCAAACAGCGTTCCTTACAACTCTCCATGCGATTGCTGCCCACCTCCCGCCCCGATGAACTGCCCGATATCCTGATTTCCACAACGGATATCTCCGCCTATTTTGCAGCCGAAGAACAGGCCGACAAGTGGAAAACAACCTTAGACCTGCTTTTTGACAACATCCCGGGCTGGATTTACATGCTCAACCGGGAACTGGAAATAATAGGCTGCAACCGCAACTTTGCACAGGCGATGAACTTTGAAAAGCCCTCTGACCTTATCGGCATGGCTTTCTCCGACCTGCCGATTACCGCTGAATGGGCAAGAAAAGCGCGGAGCGAGTTGGCAGAAGTGCTCACGGGAAAAGTGTTTGCTTCGGTGATAGAGCCCCTTGTTACCTCACACGGCGAAAAATTCTGGTTACAAAGCAATAAAGTCCCCCTACGCGACAGCATCGGGCAAATTTTGGGCATCCTCGTTACATCGGAAGATGTTACCGAAAAGCGGCGCATAGAAGAAAAACTTCGCGAACAGGAACGGGAACAGGAACGCATCCGTTCGCTGGCCATTATTCAGGGGCAGGAGGACGAACGCAAGCGGCTCGCAATGGATTTGCACGATGGCGTAGGCCAATCGCTGACCGCACTTCGCCTGCAAGCCGACTACCTGAAAAACACCGTCCTTTCCGGTGAACAACAGCAAAACCTGCAAGCAATTGTTGACGGTATCGTACGGGTGCAACAGGAAATCCGCCGCATTTCACGCAATCTGATGCCAAGCGTTCTTAACGATTTCGGGCTGGCCGAAGCACTGGAATTTCTCTGCCACACCACCGAGCAAAACAGTTCTATTGAGATAGAACGTCGTATTTTTATTGACAACAACCGCTACGACAGCGCCATTGAAACCTGTATTTTTCGCATTGCCCAAGAAATTTTTAACAATACCCTCAAATACAGCGAAGCACACCATCTCTATTTGGAACTGCGCGACGAAGGCAACAGCTTGGAACTCATCATTGAAGACGACGGCAAAGGTTTTGACCCGGAAACCGTCAGCCGTGGACAAGGCCTTGCCAATATGGCACAGCGTGCCCGCCTGCTCAACGGCAGCCTACACATTGAAACCTCACCGGGCAGCGGCTGCCGCATTACAACCGTGATTCCTTACGATGATGAAGTGGTAAAAAATTAAGTTTGGTCAGAGTGTTTGGCAATATTAGGCTTTATTTCGTATGTTTACGGCATACGAAATGTTATGCAAGCCAAGACTGAACAATTTTCCGCTGATTTACAGGCTATTGCGCAATACGCACGGCTGTTGTCGCACCCTGCAAGGGTAGCTATCATCCGCCTGTTGGCAGAAAAAAAGCAGTGTATTTCGGGCGATATTGCCGAAGAACTGCCGTTGAGCCGCTCAACTGTCAGCCAACATTTGCAGGAACTCAAACAGGGCGGGCTTATCAAAGGCGAAATTTGCGGGTTGAACGTCAATTACTGCCTCAATACGGAAAAATGGCAGGAAGCCCGACAATATTTTGAACATCTTTTCAATCAAACCACCGCATCTTTTGACTGCAATTGCTGATTTTATCATGAAAACCGTTTTACTGACCGTTTCACTATTTCTTACAAGCATCATGTCAGGTTCTGCACAAAACCTATTGCCTGCGCTGCAAGACTATTGCAAAAGTATTGAAGCTGAATTCAACCAAATCAGCGATGAACGCAAAGAAAGTTTGCATAAAATTGCTGCCTATGTGAAAGCCAAAGCTGATGCAGGCGAAACCATCCGCCTGACCTTCATTTGCACCCATAACTCGCGCCGCAGCCAACTGGGGCAAGTGTGGGCAAAAACAGCGGGTATGTACTACGGCATTGCCCCCGAAAAATTGGAAACTTTTTCGGGCGGAACGGAAGCAACCGCCTGCAACGAACGCACCGTAGCGGCTTTGCAACGTGCCGGTTTTCAGGTAAGTAAGGCGGGGGAAATCAGCCCGACCAACCCGATTTACGCACTCACTTTTGCCGAAGGGCAAGCCCCGTTGCTGCTGTTTTCCAAAGTGTACGACGATGCCGCCAATCCGCAAAAGGATTACGCCGCAGTGTTGGTCTGCTCGCAAGCCGACGAAGCCTGCCCGATGGTGCGCGGCGCATCGGAACGCATCTATCACGGCTATGAAGACCCCAAAAAATCGGACGGAAGCCCCGAAGAATCAGCGACTTACGATGCCACCTGCCGCCTGATTGCAAGGGAAATGTTTTATATGTTTGCCTCGTTGAAAGATTGAGTGATTGAACAGTTTTATCCAAATCCTTTCACAGGGTCTAACGACCGCCGTTAGGAATTCGGAAGAGCCTGTTGCACGTCGCCTGTTAGTCGTCTTAGACGCTAACAGCACTTTCAACAAAAACAACGTCAAATGGCGCAAATCACTTAATCTGTGGCAATCAAAAAAAACTGCGATATTGACACAATTATTTTTTCATCACCGATAAACCTTTTTCAACCATGAAAACCATCAAAATTCTGGGCTCAGGTTGCCCTAAGTGCAAAACTACGGAAGAAAATGTTCGCCAAGCCGTTGCGCAAAGCGGCATTCCTGCCGAAATCATCAAAGTAGAAGACATGCAGGAAATCATGAAATATGATGTGCTCACTACGCCCGTGCTGGTAATAGATGAGGAAATCAAAATCAAAGGCAGAGTTGCTACGGTAGAAGAGGTCAAGCAACTGCTGGCATAGGCTTTTCTGTTTTTTGCCATGTTTGATTATATCCAACACTTTGCCGATTGGTTAGTGTATCGGGCACTGGGAATTGCCGAAGGTTCGCGCCTCGGCAGTTCCCTCAATTTTTTTGTTTACGATACGCTCAAAATTCTGCTGCTGCTTTTTCTGATAACTTTTTTGATGGGCATTGTCAATTCTTATTTCCCGATTGACCGTATCCGCAATTTTTTATCACGAAACAAACTTTACGGCTTGGAATATTTGCTGGCGGCTGTTTTCGGTGCTGTTACGCCGTTTTGTTCCTGTTCGTCGGTGCCGCTGTTTATCGGTTTTGTCAAAGGCGGCATTCCGTTAGGGGTAACTTTTGCCTTTCTGATAACCTCACCGTTGGTCAATGAGGTAGCCGTAGCGATGTTTATCGGTATGTTCGGGCTGAAAAGCACGCTGATTTATGCCGGTAGCGGTATTTTACTCGGTACGTTCGGCGGCATGTTGCTCGGCAAACTGGGGCTGGAAAAGTACCTTTCCGAATGGGTACAGGGCATATTGGCGCAGGCAAAAGCCGAAGAGGCAATGCCAACAGAAGAACGCCCTTTCATGCAGCGCCTGCCCGACATCGCCAAAGAATCGTGGGACATTGTGAAAAGCGTTTTCCTGTATGTGATTGTCGGTATCGGTATCGGGGCGCTGATGCACGGCTTTATTCCGACCGGATTTTTTGAACACTACATCAGCCGCGACAATCCGCTGGCTGTGCCGATTGCTGTTATTTTAGCCGTACCGATGTACAGCAATGCGGCGGGTGTGCTGCCGATTGTACAGGTGCTCGTACAAAAAGGCATCCCTTTGGGCACTGCCATCGCATTTATGATGGGCGTAGTAGGGCTGTCTGTTCCCGAAGCAACTTTGTTAAAAAAAGTAATGTCGGTAAAACTGATTGCTATTTTCTTTGGCGTAGTTGCCGTTTTTATCATCTTTTCTGGCTACTTATTCAATATGATTTTATGACCACCGCTCACTATCTCGCACTTTGGCAGGAAGCCCGTACGCGTTTTTCCAATCAGTTGCAAGCCGTTACCGCGCAGGATTTGCATAAAAAACTCGGCACAAGCCCCAACAGCGCGGGTTTTCTGATTCGCCACATTGCCGACGTGGAATTGTTGTTTGCCAAAAATGTATTTAAAAAGTCTGACGTTCAGGTAGTTGCACGCACGGTGATAGACAAGCGCGACACAGGCGAATGGACAAACCTTACCGACTTGCTCGCCTATCAGCAAACAGCTTTTGAGCATTTGCGGGCAGCTATTCAGGCAACCGCCGATTGGGACGGCACCATCACAACCCCCGAATTTGGCACAAAGACCAAAGCCGAAGCACTGGGGCGCATTGTGTCGCATACCGCCTACCACGCGGGGCAACTGGCTATGGTGCTCAAATACGGGAACTGATTATGATACAAAAAACCTGACAGGCCTTCACTTGTCAGGTTTTTTTTGCTGCGGTTTAACGGTTACTCATTCACTAACTCCCCCTGCAAGCTGTTGATGGCCTGATTCAAGAAGGCAGGGATAAGCGTGCTGTAAGTCAGCATGATTTTATCGGGGTCGTTGAGGTGGTTAATCATGTCCTCATACTTTTGCAACCCGTGGTTTTTAATCACTTGCTCGCGCTTTTCTTCCTGCTGGAAGTAAATACTCATGCCAATCGGGTCGGCTTCGGGGTGAAACTGTGTGCCAAAGAACTCATTAGAAATGCGCATGGCCATTACGGCGCGTTCTAAGTCCACATGCGGACGGATTTTTTCCAATGAAAGAATCTGTGCCCCGATTTCGCGCATACGGTTAAAATTGGGCTGTACTACCTGCCAATCGCGGGAATCTACCGCATAGAATGGGTCGGGCAGCAGTCCCAAAATGCTGTCGTTCATGCCTTCCACTGTTTTATGCACGGGGAAAACGCCAAAAGAGGTTGAACGACGCTGTGTAACATGTCCTAAGTCAAACAACCGCACCAGCATCTGGAATGAATGGCAGATAAAAAGCACGTGCTTTTTATTTTCGTTGTGGTTCTGATTGTGGCTCCACAGCTTCTCAATCAACCCAAAATAATTTTTTTCCCATTGTTTACCCTCTCCATCGTATGGACTGCCGGGGCCACCCGTAGAAATGTACATATCGTATTGTTCAGGGTTGGGAAATTCGTTCCGGTAGCGACATTCAAAAACGTCAAAGTCTAACTGCACGCCCTCGTTCAGGCCGCTTTGTTCATGAATAATCTGTTTGATACAACGCATTCCCTGATTGGGAAAATTGTCGTATAAATCGAGGATGGCTACCCGCATGACGGGCTGTGCTGTACTAATAATTTCCATGCCGGCAAAAAATTACGGTCGAATCTCTTCAATCTGTTACAAGAAGCAAGTTAAGTAATTTGTTCCGTTTGTTTATGGAGTGCCTGCAAAACGGCTGCTGCTTCCTCCGGCGTGTTGGCATTGGCCAAATGTTCGGGAAAGACAGGTTGCAGTAATTTTATATCGTTGTTAATCAATGCTTTGCGCGGGCACTGATAGCCCATGCTCAAAAATTGCAGCAATATCGGATAAGCCTTTGGCTCCCAAATGGTAACTAACGGTTCAGGGAAATTGTCATGCGGACTTTGGAAGGTTGTCGCCATTTTCAGCGGGTTGCGCTCGTTTACTAATTGCGCCAAAGTAGCCGCTTGCATCAGCGGCAGGTCGCAGGCCAGCACTAACCAAGCCGCATCGGGGTATTGCCTGAAAGCCGATAAAATGCCGCTCAAAGGGCCTAAATCCGTGAAAGTATCGGGCAGCCCTTCGTAACCCACCGGAACGGCTGCCATCTGTTCAAAGCGGCAGGAAATGAACACACGCTCACAGTGTTGTGCCAGAAGGTCGGCCGTATGTTGTTGCTGCGGCTTGCCGTGGTAGTTGAGTTGTGCTTTGTCCTGCCCCATGCGCTCGCTTTTGCCGCCGGTGAGCACCAGCCCGTACAGCGGTGCGCGGCGGCTTGCAAGGTAGCCTTTTACCCATTGGGCAATAGCGGCGGTATCTTGCCAAGCAAGCACGGGCACGCTGCGCCCTTCCAGATGTGCCGACAGATAATCGGGGATTGCGACAGCGTCGGAAGATTTGAGCAGCAGTTGTACGTTGGTCAGTTTGTGCAACTTTTTTTCCAAAGGTTTGGCAGGGTCTATCACGGCAATTTGTGCAGCAGCCTCAAAGTGATTGCCGTTTACCAACACCCAGTCGGCATCAAGCAATAGGACTTTTTTCTGAAAATCGGTGAGTTGGCCTGTAAAATCCAAACGGGTAAAACTGATTTTATCGGAAAAAATGCCCCAACTGCCTGCCTGCATGGCAGCCGTGCGGTCATTATCGCCTGCCTGATGGTCAGCATCGGCATATACCGTTTTCAGTTCGGGCAGTGCCTGTACCAAAGCGCTTGCCAGTTGCTCTATTTTACCGCAAGGCGTGCCCAGCACAGCCAGTTCGTGCCTGTGAAAAGTGCCAATTTGCGGACGCGGTATTTTATCGTGTTTGGGCAACGGAATACGGGGTTTATGCCATTGTTATAACGTCTTGCCGCCTCCTTTTATTGCAAACCTGCAAAGAAGAAGTACATGCCGAATATGTACTGCTGAATGGCCGTAATATGGTCGCCTCCTTGAATTTCAACCAATTGCACATCGGCCGCACCGCGCTGACGCATGGCATTGAGTGCATCGCGAGAGTGAAACGGCGGTACTGTCGTATCGGCAGTGCCGTGATAGAGACGCATAGGGGCTTGTGGTCGCCAATCGTGCACGTCATTGTCGCGGAAGGCATTAACAAAAGCAGCATCTGTGCGGTTGCGAATACCTGCGGCAAATTCGGCAGTAAATAATTGTTGAGGATTGGGGTTCACCAGCGTAAACACGCCATTTGCCTGCACCGATGCTGCCGAAGGCTGTGTGAGCATGGCCGTCCACGGGCGATTGATTTTGTAGATACGGTTGTAGGTATCCAACACCCACAAGTAGAGGTTAATGGAAGCCTGCGGCTGATTGGTTGTTACCAAAAAGTTGGCAAAACCTGTTTTGTTGTAAGCACCTGCACCCGGGGCGCTTGCCGTTACTCGGAATTCGTTAGTAGCTTCTTCCTCAATTTTCTTGTGGAGCGCCATGGTTGCACCGCCACCCTGTGAGTAGCCGGTCAGAAACAATTTTTCATTGAGTTGAATATTGTTGAGGCGGCAATATTCCTTGGCAGCGCGGAGCATATCCAGCGACACCTGCGCCGTATTTTTGGCGTGCTCATACGGATGCGGAATGTTACGGGAAACGCCATAGCCCAGATAATCGGGAGCAGAAACCACATATCCTGCCGAAGCCAGCACCGTCCCGATTGACCATGCTTCGCTTTGGTTGGTGTAGTTGGAAGGCGCCTGATTATCGTTGGTAATGGTGCCGTGTTGGTGGCTCAACAGTGCCAGCGGGCGGTTGGGATTAATCGGGAAAATCAATACACCCGAAGCACGAACTTCCTGACCGTCAGGGTCTTTGGTGCGGTAAACAATACGCACGGCGCGCACATCAAAAGAAGTAAGCGTGGCTATCAAAGGAATACCCGGCAACCGCGATGCAACATCCGACTTATTAACATCGGCAATGGTGGTTGATTCTATCAGGAATTGAGGGACAAACTCATCTTTTTTGTTGTTACAGGCATTCAGTAAAATAAGCCCTGCCAGAGAAAGTACAGTCAGCAGGCGGCTGAATTTAAGCATGGTGTTCATTTTTACACATGAAATTAGTTGTTGGCAGGCGTGAAATTAATGATTTTACGCTTAAAACCTTACAAGCTGTTTCTTGCTGCCTATCAGATAGCTGCTTAATTCTTCTGCGGTACCTGCAAATACATTCAAATCTACCGATGCACGGATGCCGCTTATTTTGCCTTTGTCGGAATATTGCCAGAACGCCCAATTATGATTGGGTGCAAAAGGCGCATAATAGGCTATCCAAAGCGGATAATCGTTAAAAGCCCCTTGCAAGGAAGTTTCATAAAATCGCTTGCCTGAGTAAATCATGGGACGTTTGCCATAGTGCTTTTCCACTGTGTGCAGCCACTCTTTTACCTCCCGTTGCAGTACTTTTTTACTCATGCCATCGGCAACTTCCACGTCAAGCACCGGCACAAAATCGCCTTCCTCTAACCGAACGTTCCGAATAAAATGCAGTGCCTGAGCTTTGCCATCCACACCGGGTTTGAAAAAATGATAAGCCCCCCGAATCAAGCCCTGATTTTTGGCTTGCTGCCAATTATAATGAAATCGGGTATCTACGTGCCAACTTGCCTGTGTAGCTTTTATAAATACAAAACTAATGGGCTTCCCATTGACAGGTTCCCGCACTACCTGCTGCCAATCAATATCATACTGATGGTGAGAAACGTCTATGCCATGCAATTCGTAGCCGCGCAGCAAGGGAAGGTCTGCATCTTGCAAGGCGATATCTTTTGTGGTTGTTTTGCCTGTTTTCCGATTATTTTGATGACTCCAATAGCAATAACAGGCAGCAACACAGGCAATCACAAAAACAGTTGCAACGGCAGCAATAATATAAGTACGCATATTGTCGGGAGGTTTTTTTGACGTTTAATACCCCTACCCGACCAAACGTTCCCTAAACTTCCAGCATTTGCAGGCGGATTAGGTTGCTGTAAGTGCCTGTGCCGTCGTTGAGGAGCTCTTCGTGAGTACCTTGCTCTATGATTTGCCCTTTGTCTATCACGTAGATTCTGTCCACTTTTTTGATGGTTGCCAGTCGGTGGGCGATAATCAGCGTGGTGCGGTCTTTCATCAGGGTTTCCAGCGCTTCTTGCACCAAGTGTTCCGATTCGGCATCTAAGGAACTTGTGGCTTCGTCCAAAATCAAAATGGCGGGGTCTTTCAGGATGGCACGGGCAATGGCAATGCGCTGCCGCTGTCCGCCCGAAAGTTTCACACCGCGCTCGCCGACAATGGTATTTAGTCCTTCTGGGAAGCCCTGAATAAAGTTCCATGCGTTGGCTTTGCGGGCTGCTTCTATAATTTCTTCTTCGCCGGCATTGGGTTTGCCATAGGCAATGTTTTCGCGGATAGTACCGCCAAACAGGATAACCTCTTGCGGCACAATGCCGATATTGCTGCGGTAAGCGGTCAGGTTGTAGTTCGTAACAGGTTGATTATCAACCATAATTTGCCCGCTTTGGGGCTCGTAAAAACGCAACAGCAGTTGTACGATGGTAGATTTTCCCGCGCCGCTGTGCCCTACCAAGGCTACCTTTTCACCGGCTTTTACGTGGAAAGACAAATCGTTCAGCACCGTTACGTCCTCGCGGGTAGGATAGCGGAACACGATATTTTGGTAAGTTATATCGCCTTTCAGGCGCGGCATTGTTGTTGTTGCGGCTTTCGCATGTGTAAGTTCATCCTCCATTTCCAAAATTTCACGGACGCGCTCCGATGCACCTACGGCACGTTGCAACTGACCGTAGATATCACCCAGTCCGCCAATGCTGCCGCCGATGAACATGGTGTAAATGACAAAAGAGGTTAGGTCGCCGATGGTGATTTCGCCCGTGGACACCAAACCGGCACCATACCAAAGCACGGCCACAATAC
The DNA here is from genome assembly GCF_021206925.1 of Rhodoflexus caldus. Classification (NCBI taxonomy): domain Bacteria; kingdom Pseudomonadati; phylum Bacteroidota; class Cytophagia; order Cytophagales; family Thermoflexibacteraceae; genus Rhodoflexus; species Rhodoflexus caldus. Next base: position 80,519 of record NZ_JAJPRF010000009.1, read on the forward strand.
CGCCAAACAATGCCAGAATGATAAATGAAACAAAAGCCCCGCGATATCGCGCTGCGTGCAGGGCTGTTGCAATTACTTTTTGCAGCGACGTATGGTAACGGTTTACTTCATAAGCCTCGTTGGTATATGCTTTTACCATGCTGATGGATTGCAGCGTTTCCTCCACCACCACATTGGCTTTGGCAAGTTCGTCCTGCGTTTGTTTGGACATATTGCGGATGCGTTTGCCGAAAAGCAAGCCCGAAATTACCAGCACGGGAATTACCCCCAACATAAACAATGTGAGTTTAGGCGTATTCCAAAACAGCACGCCCAACCCAATGATGAGTATGCAAAATTGGCGGAAAAACTCTGCCAGCGTAATGGAAAAGGTATCCTGCAAAAGGGCGATATCGGCTGTAATGCGGCTCATCAGCTCGCCTGTGCGCTGGCTGTCAAAAAAGCGCATGGGCAGGTGCATGAGTTTGTCATAGAGTGTTTGCCGAATATCTGCCATGCTGCGCTCGCTTACGCGGCTGAAAAAATATACGCGCAAAAACGAAAATACAGCCTGCACAATCAATACGCCCATCAGCGCCAGCGAAATCATATTGATGCTTTGCAACAGAGCAGGCGCATTGCCTGTGGCAGCATCTACCAACTTGCCTGTCAGGAACGGAAAAGCCAGCACAACCGTACTGGAAAAAAACAGGAAGAACATCCCTGCAAAAAAATGTCCGCGATACGGGTACATGAAGCGGTAAATACCCGCCAGATGTTTGAGCGTATTTTTATTGATTTTACCCTTTTCGCGGTCGGGAAGGTCTTTGCGTGCCATTGAAATGCTGTTTGAAGCCACAAAGTAAATTCAAAATCGCACGAATCCGCACAATATGCCATAGATTTCGGCAGGGAATGTATCGGCAGGCACTCTCCAATAAACCAGCCGGGTTTAGTGCAGATTATTTGTATAAATCGCCGCAAAATCACAATATTGCCAAACGACAATTAACATTTAAGCATTTCCTTCATTATGCAGACAGGCGCACCTGAATTTGTTTTAGGGATAGACGTAGGCGGTACTTTTACTAAGTACGGATTTGTAAGCCATCAGGGCGAATGTGTGGGCGAAAACAGCATCCCCACCCATGCCGATGAACCTTTCAGCCACTTTTTGGCACGATTGGTACAGGCAGTAGAAGAAACCCGTCGGACACTGGGCTATGAAATCGTTTTGAGGGGCATTGGTATGGGTGCGCCCAATGCCAACTACTACACCGGCCGCATTGAAAAACCTGCCAACCTGAGTTGGGGCGATGTGGACGTAGTCGGGCTGATGGGCAAGCATTTCAAAGACATTCCCATTATCATCACCAACGATGCCAATGCAGCTGCCATCGGCGAAATGAGGTTCGGGGCAGCACAAAACATGCGCGACTTTGTGATGATTACCCTTGGCACAGGGCTGGGCAGCGGGCTGGTTTCCAACGGGCAACTGATTTACGGCCATGACGGATTTGCCGGCGAATTGGGGCACATTATTGTAGACCCCAACGGCAGAATGCACATCAACGGCAGGCGCGGCGCACTGGAAACCTATGTTTCTGCCACAGGCATCAAGCGGACGGTATTCCACCTGTTGGCCGAATACCCCGACGAAAGCGAACTGCGCGACCTGAGTTTCCACGAAATGACGGGCGAACACATCACGGCAGCAGCCAAGCGCGGCGATAAAATCGCACTGGAAGCCTATGAATACACCGGGCGCATTTTGGGCATCAAATTAGCCGATACAGTAGCCTACACCAGCCCCGAAGCCATTATCTTTTTCGGCGGCCCTACCAAGGCTGGCAACCTGCTTTTAGACCCCATCAAAAAACACATGGAGGAAAACCTCTTCCCGATTTACCGCAACAAAGTCAAGTTGCTGATTTCGGCGCTGGAAGGCCGCAACGCTGCCGTTTTGGGCGCAAGCGCCTTAGTTTGGCAAGAACTTGACAGAGCAGCCATGAGTAGATAAATTAAAAACGCATCATGCAGAGCCATTTCGGATTCGGGATTTCGGAGTAAAAAAGCAACGCAAATCCGCGTCATTTGCCGGGTACGCCTAATCCGTAGTTTCAAAAAGTCATCCGTTAAAACCATCCAAAAAATGAATCCACACTTGCTTGTTACACAAGAAGGGGCTGTTAAAACCCTGACTTTCAACCTTCCCGATAAGAAAAACCCCGTAACGCCCGAAATTTTGCAGGGCATGAAACAAGCCTTGCAGGCAGCTGAAACCGACGGCACCCGCGTCATCATCCTGACCGGTGCGGGGGACGATTTCAGTGCGGGCGCTGACCTTTCCGCCGGTGCGGAAGACCCGCGCAACGAAAACGTTACCGAATACCTCCGCACGGCAGTAAACCCCGTCATCCTGATGATGCGGCAAACCAACATCCCGATTATTGCCAAGGTGCGCGGCGTTTGTGTGGGTGTCGGCTTCAACTTTGCCCTTGCCTGCGACCTGATTTTTGCCGAAGAAAAGGCCGCATTCAGCCAAATTTTTACACGCATCGGCTTGGCTTCCGACGGCGGCGGTGCGTTCTTCCTGCCCCGCCTAACAGGCTATCACAAAGCATTTGAGCTGATGGTAACGGGCGCAATGATTAAAGCCGAAGACGCACTGCGCATGGGCATTGTCAATCAGGTTTTTGCGGGCGATTTGCTGGATGCTGCCGTTCAGAAAATGGCCAATCAGTTGGCTAACGGGCCTTATGTCGCCATCCGGCAAATGAAAGCCAACCTCCGCGTCGGCATGGAAGGAACACTGGCCGAAACGCTTGATGCAGAGGCAGTTAATCAGTACAAATGCTTTCAAACCCACGATTTCAAAGAAGGCGTAACAGCATTTCTTGAAAAGCGGCGGGCGAATTTTAAAGGTGAGTAACTCGCACGGGTGTTAGTCGTATTTTTTTGTAACTTTGGCTAACACCTTTTTTACGGCTATGCTAAACCCGACATTAGACCAACCTGTCGCCGATAAGATTTACACATATGCCGACTATCTGACGTGGCAGTTGGATAGCTATGTAGAGTTGCTGCGCGGAAAAATTCTTGCCATGTCGCCTGCGCCCTTGCGTATTCATCAGAAAATTGCAGGGAAATTATACTTGAAAATAGGCACATACTTAGAATCAAAAACTTGCGAAGTCTATATCGCTCCTTTTGATGTGCGCTTCCCGCGTCGCAAAGACGAAACAAGCGACGAACAGATTACCACCGTTTTGCAGCCCGATATTTGCGTGATTTGCGATTTGAGTAAGTTAGATGCAAGAGGCTGCCTCGGTGCCCCCGACTGGGTGATTGAGGTTCTTTCGGCAGGCAACTCGGCCCGCGAAATGCGCCAAAAGTACCAGATTTACGAAGAAAGCGGCGTTCGTGAGTATTGGATTGTCAATCCTGAAAACGAAAGCATCCTTCAATATGTACTTGAAAATGAATCTTTTGTAGGCAAAGCACCTATGATTAAGGGCGATAAAGTAAGCCCGCATATTTTCCCTGAGTTAGTGATTGATTTAGACTACATTTTTGAGTCGGAAAAATTGTAACTTACGCGCTACTCACCGGGTTTTATTTGAAAAAAACTGCTCAACAACCATGAATACAACTTATGCTGAAGCAGGCATTGCAGCCATTACGGATGTATTTGCCGCCCAACAAAAAACAGCGATTAGGCTGCGCAAAAGCACTGCTGATGAACGCATTGCCAAGCTCAAAAAGTTAGCCGCAACCATAGAAAAATACGAATCGGCATTTATTGAAGCCATGTATGCCGATTTCCGCAAGCCTCGTCAGGAGGTGATAGCCACCGAAATACTGCCTACGCTGATGGATACGCGCCACGCTATTTCCAATTTGCGCAAGTGGATGAAACCCAAGCGCGTAGGCACGCCTGCTTCGCTGTTTGGTGCAAGTTCCTACGTGCAATACGAACCCAAAGGCGTATCGCTGATTATTGCCCCTTGGAACTACCCGATTTATTTAGTTTTCGGGCCATTGGTTTATGCCATCGCCGCGGGCTGTACCGCAATGGTGAAACCCTCCGAACTTACGCCCAACACCTCCGCCGTTATCGGTCGCGTCATAGCGGAAGCCTTCGGAAAGGAGGAAATAGCCTGTTTTGAGGGAGGCGTGGAAGTTTCTACCGCCTTGTTGGAGTTGCCTTTCAATCATATTTTCTTCACAGGAAGCCCCGCCATCGGCAAGGTAGTGATGCAGGCAGCCGCCAAACATCTTACCTCCGTAACGCTGGAACTGGGCGGCAAATCGCCCGCTTTCATAGACGAAAGCACCGACCTGAAAGATGCCGCCGAAAAATTGGTTTGGGGTAAGTTCGTGAACAACGGACAAACCTGCGTAGCACCGGACTACCTTTTGGTAAAGCGCGAAAGGCAAGAGGCGCTCATCAATGAAATGAAAAATGTCATTGAAAAGTACTACAATGCCGACCGTCAGGGGGTTGAGTGTTCCTCATCCTATGCGCGCATTGTAAACGACCGCCACTTTCAGCGCATCAGCCAACTCATTGCCGATGCTTTGGAAAAAGGTGCTCACATAGAAACCGGCGGCAAAACCATTGCCGAAGAACGTTTCATTGCGCCGACAATTCTGACCAATGTTACCACGCATATGAAAATTATGCAGGAGGAAATTTTCGGCCCCGTGCTGCCTGTTATTACCTACGACAACCTCGGCGAGGCCATTGACTTTGTGAACAGCATGGAAAAACCGCTGGCGTTGTACGTATTCAGCAAGAGTAACGAAAAAATCAACCGCATTTTGCAGGAAACCTCTGCGGGCGGCACTTGCGTAAACGATTGTGTGGTGCATCTGGTTAATCACGACCTGCCGTTTGGCGGAGTAAACAACAGCGGTATCGGCAAAACACACGGCTTTTACGGCTTTGAGGCTTTCTCCAACACACGCGCCGTATTGCGTCAGCGCGTAGGTTTTACTACCGTCAAAACCTTGTACCCTCCTTACGGCGAGAAGATAGACAGTATGTTAAAAATGATGCGGCGCTTTTTTGCATAAATTTGCCGCATGAACAACTCAGCTAAACTCAGAATTGCTATTCAGAAGTCGGGGCGGCTTAGCGAAGACTCCCTGCAAATGATTAAAGAATGTGGCATCAGCTTTAAAAACGGCATAGGCGCGCTTAAAGCTGAGGCCACTAATTTCCCCATGGAGTTTTTATTGCTCCGCGATGACGACATACCGGGCTATGTGGCCGACGGCGTAGCCGACATCGGTATTGTAGGCGAAAATGTACTGGCCGAAAAACAACGCGATGTGGTAGTTGCCCATAAACTCGGTTTTTCTAAATGCCGCCTTTCCATCGCCATACCCAAAAGTGAGCCTTATGAAGGCGTTCACCAGTTAGACGGCAAGCGCATTGCCACCTCCTACCCGAAAATTCTGGAAACATTCCTGCGCAATAACAATGTGCAGGCAGAAATACACGAAATCAGCGGCTCTGTGGAAATTGCCCCGGGCATAGGTCTTGCCGATGCCATTTGCGATATTGTCAGCTCCGGCAGTACACTGTTTACCAACGGTTTGAAAGAGGTGCAGCCCATTTTCCAGTCGGAAGCAGTGCTTATCAGCCGCCCCGATATGGCAGGGGAACAACGGGCACTGTTAGACAAACTGCTGTTCCGCATTCGCTCAGTGCAGGCCGCGCGCAACAACAAATACATCCTGCTCAATGCCCCCGAGTCAAAGATAGAAGTCATTAAATCCCTCATTCCGGGTATGAAAAGCCCCAGCATACTGCCACTGGCAGAACCCGGATGGGTTTCCATGCACTCGGTTATCAATGAGAACGATTTTTGGGAGGTGATTGAAAAATTACAGGCCGAAGGAGCGCAAGGCATATTAGTTGTGCCCATAGAAAAAATGATTCTCTAAAACAAAGAATTTATTGCATTGAGGCAAGATGACACAATCGCTGTGTCGTCTTGCTTTTTTTGATTATCTTGCATTGATAATTTGTTTTCAAAACACCTTCATTGAACATCGGATTGTTTCATTATTACCAAGTAAACTTTCACATGAAAAAACTCCTGCTCACAGGTTTGTCAGGGTTGGTCATGAGCGGCATGCTGTATGCACAATCGCCCAAAACCAATTCCGTTGAGTTAGAGCGCCTTGCTCGCGATTTCCAACAAGCCCACAACAGCGAAATGGAAAAAGCGCGTGTCATTATCAAGCGCTGGGGCATCCCCGAAGTAATCAGCTATCCTGACGGCACGGTAGCATCGCTGAACGGTTTGGATGATGCAGGCTACCCCGAATACCTCATCACCTACAACAACACGCGTGCCGCAGCCACTACCAACACCACCGCACTTTGGCAGGGCGGCAGTCTGGGGCTTAATCTGAGCGGCAGAAGCGAGTTTATGAACGGCAGACTGGGCATTTGGGAAGCAGGCGGCAACGTACTGACCACCCACGAGGAAATGACAGGTCGCGTAACGATTGCCGATGATGAGCGCACCCCATCCAGCCATGCCACCCACGTGGCCGGAACAATGATTGCAGCCGGTATCAACCCTATTGCACGCGGTATGGCATTTGGTGCACAGCTTCGCGCCTACGGTTCTAATAATGATATCACCGAAATGACAACTGCCTCAAATGGCGGGCTGCTTGTCTCCAACCACTCCTACGGAGCAATTGCCGGTTGGTACAACAACCCTTCGCGTTCCGGTACGGCCGATAACCCGCGCTGGGAATGGCACGGAGACCCAACAGTAAACGGTACGGAAGACTGGAAGTTCGGATTTTACGACACCCGCTGCCGCGACTTAGACCGCATGGTACAGGCTTCGCCCTATTACCTCCCTGTTTTTGCGGCCGCCAACAACCGAACCAGCACCGGCCCTGCCGTAGGGCAACCGTACTGGCAACGCGATGTTGCTGCATCAGGCGGCTACCGATTAGTAGCAGCGCGCCCCGACAGTATCAGCTCCAATACAGGGTATAACACCATCCCTACGGCAAGTAATGCAAAGAATATTCTGACCGTTGGAGCCGTAAACCCCATCGCCGATGGTTATACTCGCCCGTCGGACGTGGTTATGTCGGCATTTAGCAGTTGGGGGCCTACCGATGACGGCCGCATCAAACCCGATTTAGTGGGTAATGGTGTTGCGGTGGTTTCAGCCACAAACTCGGCTAATAATGCTTATACTTCGCTGCAAGGCACATCTATGGCTACGCCCAATGTTTCGGGTACAATGTTCCTTTTGCAAGAACTCTATGGGCAGCAAAATCAGGGCAATTTTATGCTGGCTGCCACTCTCAAAGCACTGGCTATTCATACAGCCAATGAAGCAGGTAATGCCCCCGGCCCCGACTATCAGTTCGGATGGGGGTTGCTGAACGCTGAGCAGGCAGGTATCGTGATTCTCAACCGCGACCGCACACATGCCATCCGTGAGGAAACCCTCAACCAAAATCAGACCTTCTCGCTGGATGTAATTGCCAGCGGTAACGGCCCGCTGAAAGCTACCATCGTATGGACAGACCCCGAGGGAACGGTTTTACCTGTTATCAGAGCGAACGTTAATAACCCCAGCCCAAGGTTGGTAAACGACTTAGACCTGCGCATTGCCGAAGGCAATACTACCCATCTGCCGTGGGTATTAAATCCTGCACAGCCCGAGGCAGCGGCTACCCGCGGCGACAATATCCGCGACAACGTGGAGCAGGTGATTGTGGACAACCCGATTCCGGGCAAAACTTACACCATCCGCGTGAGCCACAAGGGCACTATGCGCGGCAATTCTCAAAACTTTTCACTGGTAATGAGCGGCATAGGCGGAGCTGCCTACTGTGCATCTGCGCCCGCATCCAATGCAGATTCCCGCATTGAAAGCGTTGTATTTGCCAATTTGAATCACACACCGGAAAACGCCTGCCGTACCTATTCGGATTTTACCAATCTGACCGCTAACCTTGCTCCCGGGCAGCAGGCAAGCCTGAGAATCGGGCTGGGCACTTGCGGAGCCAATTTTGCTAAAATTGCCCGCATTTACATAGACTGGAACGGCAACGGCAATTTCACCGATGCAGGCGAGTTGGTGGCTACTTCCGCCGTAGTTAATGGCACAGAAACCTTTACAACCAACGTACAGGTTCCAACTTCGGTACAAGTAGGAAGACTTACCCGCATGAGAATTGTGCTGTCCGAAACCAACAACGCTGCCAACATAGCACCCTGCGGCAGCTATGCCAAAGGTGAAACCCGCGACTACACGATTGCCTTTGTGCGTCCGCAAGCAGATATTGCTGTTACGGGACTTATCAGCCCTGTTTCAGGCATTTGTCCGGAGCAAACCGTCAGCGTTGTTTCCGTAGGCATACGCAACTTGGGTAATACCAATATCACTAACGGTAACTTTTCGCTGACTATTACCAACCCTCAAAACCAACAATTGGTCAATTTTTCGGGCACTTTCAGTTTTTCAGGAGGATTGCCCTCATTGGCAACAAGTTTTGTACGCATCACCTTGCCCCAACCGCTACGTTTGCAAGCCGGCACAGTCTATACGGTGCGCAGCACCTTTACCGTTGAGGGCGATGCAGACCCGAGCAACAACGTGAATATCAGCACATTCAGGTCGGCGGATGCAGGCACGGCACCTACCGGACTTTCAGTGGTTGCCTGCGGTACCGACGGCCCCGTAACCCTTAGCAGAGCCTCCGAAGGAAGCGGACTGTATTGGTACGATGCTCCTGTAGGCGGCAACCTGATTGGAGCAGGCAACAGAGTAGTTACGAACGCAAGACCTGCCAACGGCCGCTACTATGCCGCCATCAACGATTTTGTACGCACCGGATTCGGCCCTAAAACCAAAGAAGCATTTGCAAGCGGCGGCTACAATCAGTTCAGCCCCTCTATCAACGTGCGCGTGCAACAGCCCGTGGTTATAGAATCGGCAAGGTTGTACATTGGCAATGCAGGGTTGCTGCAATTTACCGTAACCGATGTTCGCACCCGTGAAGAAGTTTCTTCTGTGTTAATCAATGCCCGTGCAACACGCACCGTTCCGGCTGCCGGTGCACAAGACAATGACCCGTTAGATACCGGTCAGGTGTATCGTTTAGACCTCACCTTCCCTCGCGCAGGCGACTATGAAATTTCCATCGCCTATGGCACGGGAACGACCATCTATCGGAACAATAACATCCCCGAATTGCAGAACCCATATCCGCAAACACAAATACCGGGCGTATTTGCCATTACGGGCAATACCGCCACGCCTAACCCCAATGCCTTTTGGTATTACTTCTACGATATAACTCTGCGCGCTTTCGGATGCTCTACGCCGAGAGCCGAGGTGCGTGCCTCACAAGCCGATGCGCCAACCGTTACCATTACTCCTTCGCGACAGTTGCCCATTTGCCAAGGCGAAGCCGTTACACTCACCGCCAATTCGAGCGACCCCAACGTAAACTATCAGTGGCGCAGAAACGGCGTTAATATCATCAATGCCAACCAATCCACACTGGCCACTGCCGAGGAAGGAGAGTTCAGCGTAGTAGTAACCAATATGACGGGTTGTTCCATCTCCTCTGCTCCCATTCGGGTCAATGTGGTCAGCATCATTCGCCCTACCGTTAGCGTGCAGGGGCAAGTGTTTACGTCCAGCTCACCAACCGGCAACCAGTGGCTGCTCAATGGCAACCCTATACCGGGAGCAACCGGACAAACCTACAATGCCGACCAAGCAGGTATTTTTACGGTACGCGTAACATCCAACGGCTGTTCGGCTGTATCTGACCCTATTGTATTGACCGCAACGGAAGAGGCTGTTAAAACTGCCGGATTAAAACTATATCCGAACCCTGCTCAAGAATCTATCAAAGTAGCTTACAGCGAGCGCGGCAATGCAGACGTAGAAATACGCATTACTGATATTACAGGTAAAGTATTGCAAAATATCAGCGTGCAAAAGCGCAGCTTTACCGTAGAGCAAGAGATAGACCTGAAAGCATTGGCATCAGGCATCTACTTCTTGCAAATCAGCAACGGAGAAGGGCAGATTGTCCGCCCGTTTGTGAAGGAATAAATGCGGTATTGAGTATGAGTAAAAGCAAAAAATCCTGTCAGGTTCGCATATCTGACAGGATTTTTTTTTTGAGCAAGGTCTAATCTTGCTGCACACTAACGAAACCAACGTTGAGCAATGCGGAGCGCATATTCCACAAAGGCCGTTGCTCCTTTGATATAGGCTTCGGAACCGATGAAATTGCCATCGGCATCCAGCATTTGGTCTGTTTCGTGCGACTCAAAAATACGCGGCGCAATTACCGAATTACCATCCAAAAAATTGATGAGCTTGTTCAGTACGGTAGTCAGTTGGAGCGCAGGCTGCCTGCCGCCGCGCCCCGAAGAAACCCCCGCGAGTGCAAATACCTTATTGTCGAACAAATGCGCAAATGCTTTACCGCCAAGTTGGTCTAAGGTATTGATTAACTGCGGACTGAAACTCCAATTGTATTCGGGCGAAACAATGAACACAACATCGCTTTTGCTCCATACATTTATCAAATGGTGTTGAAAATCAGTAAGTTGCTTCGGATTAATGCTACCTTCTCCTACCCATGGAATGTCATAGTCTTCAAAATTCACTATCTGAACTTCCGTAAAACTTCTTTCGGCGAGCAGGTGTTGAAGTGCTTTGGCAAAGCGCAGTGAGTTGCTGTTTTTTTGCGGCGATGCAGATATGATACCAACAGTAAAAGCCATATTTCAGTACAGTTTGATTTGAAAGCAGCCTGTAAGGGCCATACAAAGTTAAGCCAATCCGAAGTAGCTTGGTTAAGCAGTTGAGCAAATTTAGACGCATTGCATCAACACAAGGATTTCGGCAGATATAAATAAACCTGATAGAGTTTAGCACTCCATCAGGTTTATTTATCTGATTTTAAACCACTTACACAATTTTTGTTCGCAAACCACTTGCGCTTTTGTATAATGTGCCCGAATGAATTTCGGTATTACATCCGTTCAAACAATTCACGAACTTGTGAGCGGCTGATTTTTTCTTTCCAGTCAGGCCCTACGGCGTGGTTCCACATGTGATGAAGCGCCAGCGTAACATCTACCATTTTCTCAATCTGCTCGTTAGTCCAGTCTTTGGCCAAATTCTGCGGCAGGTAGATGTCATGTTTGGCAACCATCTCCTTGAACTCGCGCACACCGTCGGGGTAGAAATCTTCCAACTGGTTGAAAATAATGCAGTTAGCGTAACAGTGTCGCGTACCGAATACGTAAGAGAGTCCGTAAGAAAGCGCATGACAAACACCCACTTCCGAATAGGTAAGGCTAAGGCCGCCAAAGAGTGAGGCTACCATTAGTTTTTCATCTGTTTCGGGGTTTTGGCCGCTGTTAGGGCCTAAATATACCTCGCGGCAAAGGTCTAAGGCTTTGTAGCCGTAGGCCTCGCTGTATGCGTTTTTCAGATGTCCTGTCATGGACTCTACGCAATGGATGTAGGTATCCATGCCTGTGTAGAACCACTGGTTGCGCGGCACGGTAGCCGTCAGTGTGGGGTCTAATACAATCTGGTCAAAAACTGTCCACTCGCATTTGAGACCCAGTTTCTTTTCAGGGCCTGTCAGAACGGCCGTAGTACTTACCTCCGCGCCCGTTCCTGAAATAGTCGGTACGCCTACGTGATATACCCCCGGCTTTTTAATCAGGTTCAGCCCCTGATAAAGTTGCGATGAGCCTTCGTTGGTCAGCATCAGGGCAACGGCCTTGGCAATGTCCATGATACTGCCGCCGCCAATACCTACTACTCCGGCGGGCAAGCCTTTGGTTTGCAGAATTTCATCGCGCAGGGCATCCACCTGATGCGTGGTAGGCTCATGCGGGTCTACATCCACAAAGAAAACCATATCCTGCGCATGAGCAGGCACGCGGTTTTCCAACTCCTTGCCTTTGAAGTAGTTATCTACAATAAACACCATGAAATCGGAAGGCTGCCGACGTTTTTCGGCAAGGATTTCATCTAACTGATTGAAACTGCCTGCACCGTACACGGTTTTGGCAACAGCGCGAATATTTTTATACATGCGATAAAATGCTAAGGGGCAAATTTACGGCACTCCGCCTATTTTTTATTGAACTTGTGTTTCAATCCCTTATGTTCAATCAAATCCAGCTCGAATGCACCAACAAACATGGCCACTTCTACGCGCAGCGGTACGCGGTTTTCATCGTCCGAAATCCACATTTTGATAGCATCTCTGCCGTCGAACAATTGGTTTTCGGGCATTACAGGGGAAATAATGGCAGCTTTAATTTTTCCGAATTGCGTTTGCAGGCGCTCTTTGCCAAGGTAAACCACCTGTAAGTCATATACCTTGTCTTCAAAAAAGCCCTGAATAGTCAGCGTATCTTTTTCTTTAATATTGGTAAAATCCAATGTGCGCAGGTAGTAATAGCCGCTGACAATATCCTGCACATTTTTCGGAATTTTATGATTGTCAATCTTTTCGGGGTCTTGTCCGGTAATTTGTCGCACTTGCGCCGTACCTTTCAGGTGGTCAAAGAAAATAGTTTCAACCTTTTTGTAGTTGTTTTCCTTGATGTCGCGGAAAAACTTGTGCGGCACAATGGCAGCCGTATCAATATAGGAACGCCACAGGTCGTCCACCTTCATAGTCATACCAAAAACACCGATGGTTTTTCCCTGAATGTCCACTTTGTAGCAAGGGCGATTGTTGATGGTATGAATTTTCTGGTCTAACGTAACTGTTGCCTCGCCTACATTGACAAAGCCGTAGTGCACCAAGTAGGTCAGCTTTTCACCGGTACTGAACTTGTTATTAGGCAAAGAGCGATACCCCTCATCGGGCGTAAAAGCAAATAACAGAGGGCTTAAAACCGATAATGCCAACAGGCGCGTCCAAATCTTTTTCATAATTTCCAAACAAAGGCTCTACCCTTTCAGGTTCAAACCTGATTCCATTTGCAAAATATTAACAAAGATATGACGGATTTGAGGGGTTACCCGTTGAACAGGCGATTAAAAATTGTTAAGAAGTCAGGCCTACTTTTCTGCTTTCATACATCTTCATCAGCCAAGCTATTGCACGCTCGCGGTTATCAAAAAAACGCGAGGTTAGCACCTGCGCATTCTTTTCATCCAACAGTTGCTCGGCAGCCACCTGTGCGAATATATCTTCGCTGACTACAATTGCCGTAAAAGCCACACCGGCCTGATAAGTGCGCGGAATAATATTTTCTGCCAGCCATTCCTGCAAATGTGGCATAATAACGTAAGTCCCGCCTTCACTGTATGTCAGATAAAAAGTGGGATGATATTGCTCGGTCAGTTCGGCATAGCGGGTAAACACCTGCTTAAAATCATCATCGCTCATATGAGTAGCAGCGGGCAGCCATGCCATTTCAATAATGCCGTGCGCTTTGTCAAGTGAGATTTTAACAAACTGATTCTTGTAAAGAGGTTGCATATGTTTGTTGAGTACTTTTAAAACTATGTTAAAATTGTTTTTTTGAGATAAAAATAAGAAAAAGTAAAAAATATACAAGCAGAAAATTGCTAAAACATAAGGCGTTGTACGGTTTTGATTTCCTCCGTAGTAATAGTATGCGGCATGGCAGGATAAACAACATGCGTAACCAATGACCCCATGCTTTCCATCAGCCGAGCTGAGGCTTCGGAGCGCTCGGCAGGTACGTGCGGGTCGCGATCGCTGTTGCCGATGAAAACAGGTGTGCCGTTGAAGTTGCCGCTGTATTTCTCGGGTTTCAGCACCTCACCAATCAAACCGCCTGTGAAGGCTGCCACGCCTGCATATTGTTGCGCAAATCGGGTGGCTACTTCCAAACTCAGGCAAGCCCCTTGCGAAAAGCCCATAATGTAGATGTTTTCGGCAGGAATTCGTACGCTTATTTCGTCTATCAGCCGCTTAACCGTTGCCACTGCTGATGACAACCAAGGCTCATTCTGCGATTCGGGTGCCAGAAAGCTGTAAGGATACCATGTGTGGTTAGTAGCTTGTGGTGCTGCTATGTAGAAACTATCGTCGCAAAACGCATCGGCAAGACCGATGATGTCCTTAGCAGAAGCGCCGCGTCCATGCAATAAAACAATAGCCTTTGCTGCCTGATGGAGCGGCTTTCCTTTTTCAAGGATTTGATAATTGTGCATATGGTTGTTGTTTCAGGTTATGTTTATCCTCCCTGAGAAGCGTGCTTAACGGTAAGAAACAGGCGGCGTGAGCATAGTAAATGCTGCGCACGACTTGCATGCTATCTAACGTTTGTGCGGATAGGTCAAAAAAAAATGAAACTCCCGAAGGTCAGGAGTCCCATTCCACTTTAATAAACTAAACTAACAAACAAACTTCAAATCAATAACACGCAAAGATGTGATTTGGTTTTCGCTTTTTTTCATTTTTTCCCAAAAAAAATTTTTGGAAACTTTTTTAAAGCGCTTTTATTTGCTCAAAAGCCTCTTCTACACTATCCACGGGGCGTTGGCAGGCTTGTCGGCGACAAATAAAAATTTTGGTTTGCCCCTCAAAAAAGCGATTTTCCAACAGCGGAAGTGTACTTGCGACTGTACTGAAAGCAACTACTTTGTGCGGGAAGTAGGCTTTTGCGTGCAGGTCGCGGGCAAAGGTTTCTGCCTGTGCGCCCGTGATGGCTACCTCTACGGGCGGAGCAACATATTGTAGGAAAAGTGCCGCCCAATTTGCCATAAAGCGCACGTCTTTTTGCAGCAGCGGCACTACGGAAAGTAACATGCGCTTGGCTTTTTGTTCATAGTCCCTTCGGTTGGGCAACAGCAGCGACAGGGCAAACAGGTTGTGCGCCATCATGGAGTTGGAGGCAGGAATCACATTGTCAAACAGTTCTTTTTTGCGGGCAATGAGCTCTTCTGCCTGTGCTTTGCCGACGAAGTAGAACAACTCGCCCGTTTCATCGGCAAAGTTTGCCAGCACGTGGTCGGTGAGTTGCTCGGCGCGCTGCAGCCAGAAGGCATCGCCGCTTACTTGATACAGCGCTGCAAACCCTTGAATCACAGCCGCATAATCTTCCAAATAGGCCGGAATATCGGCTTTGCCGTTTTTATAGTTTCGGAAAAGTTGATTTTCGGCTATCATTTTTTCTTGGATGAATCGGGCGGTTTGTACGGCCTGTTGCAGGTAGTCGGCAATGCCCGTTGCTGCGTAGGCATCGGCTAAACCTTTGAGCATGAGGCCGTTCCAGCCGGAAAGAATTTTATCGTCCAAGCCGGGGCGGATGCGCGGCGCACGGGCTTCTAACAGCAAGTTCTTCCAGTGGCCGATTTTTTCCTGTAAAGTTTCGGGGCTGAGTTGGTGGGTGCGGCAAAATTCCTCATCGCTCACGGGGCAGTTGAGGATATTGTATCCGTGCTCCCAGTTGCCGTCGGGGTAGCAGTCGTAGTAGTCTTTGCAAAGTCGCGCCTCATCGGCAGAAAGTCCCGCTGCCTGAAACGCTGCGTCCAATTCTTCATCTTTCCAGATGTAAAAACGCCCTTCTATACCTTCGCTGTCGGCATCCAGTGCAGAGTAGAAGCCGCCTTCGGGCGAAAGCAATTCGCGGCGGGCAAAGGCAATGGTTTCATCAATTATTTGCTTGTAAAGCGGGCGCCGAGTGGCGGTATAGGCTTCTGCATACAGGCTGATGAGTTGCGCATTGTCGTAAAGCATTTTTTCAAAGTGCGGCACCAACCATTTTTCATCTACCGAATAGCGGGCAAAACCTCCGCCTGCTTGGTCATAAATGCCGCCGCGTGCCATTTTTTCTAATGTGAGGTGCACGTGTTTCAAGGCTGCCTCGTTGCTGCTTATGTGCCAATAGCGCAGCAGGAACAGGTAAATGCTCGGCATGGGGAACTTGGGGGCGCGGTTCATGCCGCCCAGTTCGGTGTCAAACTGTTTGCTGAGGCGTTCAAACATACCGTCGGCCTGTGCGAGAGTAACGGCTTCCTTTGCCTGTATCATGGCGGCAGACAGGCCGTATTGCTCTTCTTCGTTGCGGTTCAGTACGCGGTTGAACTGCTCGGCAGATTCGCTGATTTTCTCGCGCTCATTGGCAAAGGCATTGGCGACCTGTTGCAACAAATTTGCCCATGCTCTTGGCGGGAAGTACGTGCCGCCATAGAAGGGCTTGGCATCGGGCGTAAGGAACACATTGAGCGGCCAGCCGCCGTTCAACCCCATGGCGTGCAACGCATCCATATAAATCTGGTCTATGTCGGGGCGCTCTTCCCTGTCCACTTTGATGCACACATAGTAGCGGTTCATCAGTTCGGCAAGTGCCTCATTTTCAAAACATTCGCGCTCCATTACGTGGCACCAGTGACAGGCAGAGTAGCCGATGCTGACAATAATCGGTTTGTCTTCTGCGCGGGCTTTGGCAAGTGCCTCTTCGCCCCAAGGGTACCAGTCCACAGGATTGTGGGCATGTTGCAGCAAATAAGGGCTGGTGGCCTGTGCCAGACGGTTGGTAAATGACATATTTCAAAAAGCGATATGTGGAACAATCAAAAATAGATTAAATTAGCCAATCAGATTTAAAACCCGCGTAAATATGAAAACAATGCAACAATGGTTTGATGAGTACGGAGAAAGTCATCAAAACAGCTTTAACAAAATGATGCACTGGATTTGTGTGCCATCTATCTTTTTTAGCGTTATCGGTTTGCTTTGGAGCATTCCAAGTGAGTTTTTGAGCAGTTTGTTTCCCGCAGCAATTGCTCCCTATGTCAATTTTGCAACCATCGTGCTGCTGCTGGGGCTGATTTTCTACCTCCGACTCTCATTCGGGATGTTTATCGGGATGCTGTTGGTTTCCATAGCGGTTGTTATAGGCGTAAAAGCACTGGAAGCAGCACAAATTGCGCCCTTGTGGATGATTTCGCTGACGATTTTTGTGGTGGCATGGATTGGGCAGTTTTGGGGACACAAGGTAGAAGGTAAAAAACCCTCGTTCTTTAAGGATTTGCAGTTCCTGATGATTGGCCCTGCGTGGCTGTTGAGTTTTATCTACAACAAAGTAGGGCTGAAATACTAAACAGCCGAAACGATGACCCGTTGCTGCATATATGCGCTGTGTCATTGTTCAGAATAGGTGTCCTTTGCGGCAACTATTTGCGCCGCAAAGGACACTTTCTCTCCTACTCTCCCCCAACGTTCATACCGCTCATTTGGCGGCGTTGCGTTTCCAATACCATCACATTGCTTTTGGCAACCACAATGTTGGGTGGTGTGCCGTTAGGGAAAATAATTTCGGCAAGTGTATCGCTGGTGCTGCCTACTTCTACTTTGTACTTAACAATTTTGAGCTTGCCTTGCGGGTTGGGTTTGTTCTCACCGGCAAAAACATAGGTTTGGTCATCCTCTTTCATCAGTGCCGAAACAGGTACGGTAACGGCGCCCTTCGTTCCTTCTTTGTTGAGCACAACCGCGCGCACGTTCATACCGGGCAATACCAAATCGCCTTTGCGGGCTGAAAATTGTACAAAGGCCGTAATGGCGCGGGTTTCCGTATTAATAGCCCGCGAAATGCTCATCACTTTGCCCATCACATTTTCAAAAGCCGAATTGATGAAGTCTATTTCCACTTCCTGACCTTCCGTGATGAGGTCAAGGTCTTTTTCATAGACGAAAATTTCGGCGTATAACTGGTTATTATCTACTATTTCGGCCAATTTGGTTTGCACCGATGCCAACATACCAATCGTAACGGGCAGTTCGGTAATGTAACCGTCAATCGGCGACTTGATAGTTACCGATGGGGTAATAACCGATATTTTGGGGTTCTTAAATTGGTCGGCATCTATGTCCAAGAGTTGTAATTTGGCACGCAGTGCCTTTTCGCGGCTGATGGCAGCATTGTATTTGGCTTCTGTAACCTGAAAGTCGGCCAATGCTCCTACATTATTTTTGAGGAGTTCTTCCTGCCGCCTAAACTCAACGGCGTAGAAATCTATCTCAGACTTGGCTGCCAAATATTCATTCTGTAACTCAATGAGTTGCATACTGCTCAATACCATCAGCGGCTGCCCTTTGCGAACAAGGCTTCCTTTGGTAACAAATACTTTTTCTACTTTCCCCTCAATATTGCTGCTGACGCTGGCACTCAAATTGGGCAGGGAAGTTACTTTGCCGTTCAGGTAGATATTGGAAACAATGGGCTGTGTGCCGGGTGCGGTCAATTGAATTTCCATTGTTTTGAGCTCTTGCGGAGTGAGCTCCACAAAGTCCACTTGACGGATTTCGGGTTCAGTGGCGGCTTTTTCTTTGCTGTCTGTACAAGCAGTAAACAGCAAGGCTATGCCACAAAGAATATAGCAAATGAAACGGTTCATACAGTGATTTGCGATTGGGAATTTAAAATTCATAACAGGGCGACGGCTTATCGCTCGCCACGCAGGTATTTCAAGTAAATGATGGAATAATTATAGTCTCGCAGTGTATTGAGATAGTTCATCTCCAACTGGAAAGCAAGCTCGAGGTTTTGCAAGTACTGGTAGTAGGTAATGCTGCCTAAACGATAGCTGGTACGGGCATCGCGAACGATTTCCTGTGCTTCGCGCAGGCCTACAGTTTCAAAGTATTGCAGGTTTTCATTGGCTTGCCGATACATGGCTATGGCCTTGGCATACTCTGCACTCAACTGCAAATTGGTGATTTGTGCCTGTGTTTGAGAGATGGCAAGTCCTTTTTTGGCCGCGCCGATGTTGGCCTTATAGCTCCATGCCCAAATCGGCAGCGTAAGCCCGAATCGCATACGCGAACCTAAGGGCGTACCGCCGGAGGCCTCGCTGCCGGGAGTTCCCTGATTGAGGAAGCCGATTTGCAGGCCGGGCAGCATTTTGTTGCGCTCTACTTTGAGCAGGCTCTTTTGCAGGCTCACATTGCGCATATTAAAGCCTACAATCGGGTTGGCAGAGAAGGCCAGCGTATCGGTTGCGTACAATATCCCCATATCGGGCAGTTTGGCAAGCGGCTTATCGGGCAGCAAGGTTGTATCGCCGGAACGCCCCAGCAAAGATGCCAGCAGCGCCCGACCACCTTTCAGTTCTGCCTGTGCCTGTTTGAGGTTGTACTGAATGCGCTTGTACTGACTTTCGCCGTTGATGCGCTCCAAGTTGCTGATTTGCCCCACTCTGTAACGCACCTCGTTCACGCGGATGATATCATCGTAAATCGTATCCTGACGGATGAGCAGCAGATATTTGGCTACCATAAACTGCAAGTCGTTGAAAGCAGCTTTTGTTCTGAAAATCAGTCCGTTGGTGGTAATATCCTTCTCGGCTTGCGCCAACTCTACCCGCTTTTGCTGTGCCTGTGCCTGTGCGGCATATACCGTAGGGAACTCAAAGGTTTGCAACAAGCCCGGGCGTAAATCTTCGCCTGTGGGGGCTTCAAATAGCAAGTCCAAATTGGGAATATTGTAAGCTGCCGGTTTCAGCAGTTGCTGTTGCTCTATCCGCTGGTCGGCCAGCCGCATTTCGGGGTTTTTGGAAGTTGCCACCTGCACGGCCTCCTCCAAGCTGATAGTAACCGCATTTTTAGTCAGCGGCTGCTGATTTTGTGCCTGCACAACCGTACCTGTGGCTGCAAACAAGAACAGCAGTGCCAAAGTCTTCACAATCATATGGCTGTGGTTATATTCTACCTCTTCATCGGCTGCCGCCGGATTGCTGAATGTGCGATTTTTGTTTACAAGAGCATACATAACAGGAAGGACAATTAAAGTGAGTACAGTAGCCGTAAAAAGTCCGCCAATAACCACAGTTGCCAATGGCTTTTGCACCTCAGCCCCCACACTGGTGGAAAGTGCCATCGGCAGGAAGCCCAATGCAGCCACGGCGGAGGTCATCAGTACAGGGCGGAATCGCTCGTTCAGCCCTTGCATCACGGCATCATCGGCACTCATGCCTCGTTTCATCAGTTCGTTGAAGTGGCTGACCAACAAAATACCGTTCAGCACGGCAATACCAAAAAGTGCAATAAACCCGACACCTGCCGAAATACTGAAATTCATATCGCGCAGCAGCAATGAAAACACACCGCCTACTGCCGAAAGCGGAACGACGGCGTAAATTAGCAAACTGTCGCGGATATTGCCGAAAGATGCAAACAGCAACCCGAAAATAATAGCCAGTGCAATAGGCACAACGATTCCAAGGCGTTGCTTAGCGCGGCGCAGGTTTTCAAACTCTCCGCCAAACTCCAACCGATAGCCGGCAGGCAATATCACATTTTTGCCTACCAAATCCATTGCCTCGTATACGAGCGATTCCACATCGCGGCCGCGCACGTTAAAGCCGATATTGGCACGCCTGCCTAAGTTTTCATGCCCGATTTCGGAAGGGCCTATACTTTCCTGAATGTCAGCGAGTTCTTTCAGCGGTATCGGATTCCCGTCTTTGCTTTCAATCAGCAGGTTTTTGATGTTTTCGGGGCGTACTCGGTCAGCATCCGACAGGCGGAGCGTTAAATCGAACCGCTTGTCTTTCTCATAAACAAGTCCGGTGGCCGCTCCTGCAAAAGCGATTTGCAAAGCGCGGTTCATTTGCTCTACGGTGATGCCGTAGGTTGCCATTTGGCGGCGGTCGTATTGGATATTGATTTGCGGCAAACCGAAAATTTTACTTTCCTGCACATCTACCGCCCCGGGTACGGTACGAAGAATACTGATAATTTCGTTGGATTTCTTCACCAGCGTATCCAAATCGTAGCCGTAGAGTTTTACCACAATGTCGGTACGTGAGCCGGCCATCAACTCATTAACGCGGTTTTCAATCGGTTGCTGGATAGACAGCACCAAACCCGGGAAGGCTTTCATCTCATCGGCTACTAAATCGGCGAGGTCTTCCTGCTTTTTGGCCTTTTTCCACACCTCTTTGGGTTTCAACACCACGATGGTTTCCATAGCCTCCATTGCCTGCGGGTCGGTAGGCACTTCCGACGTACCTATTTTAGACACAACGCGCTCCACCTCGTCGGGGAATTTTTCCAACAGCATTTTCTCTACTTTGCCGGAAAGTTTCATGGATTCGGTCATGGATGTACCTACGGGCAGGTTCATTTCTACCACAAGGTCGCCTTCCTGCAACTTGGGTACAAATTCGCCCCCGATGATTTTGAAGCCCCAAATACCGGCCGCCAACACAAAAAGTGCCACGGCAATTGTACCTGTTTTAAACCTTAACCCGAGTTTGATAAGTGGTTTGAAAACGCTGAAAACGGCCTGTACGATTTTTTCGGAAAAGCCGTGGTCATGCGGGTCTTTGGGGGGCTGCAACACGAGCGCGCTCATCATCGGCACATAGGTAATGGCCAGCAGCAACGCACCCAAAATAGCAAAACTCACCGTTTGCGCCATTGGCGTAAACATTTTACCTTCAATGCCCTGCAAAGTCATAATCGGGAAATATACAATCAGGATGATTGCGCCACCGAATACCACGGATTTTTTCACTTCTACGGCCGACTGTATGACTATTTCCTGCCGCTCACGGTAAGTAAGCGAGGCATTGTCGCCTTTGCCGCTAAATTCCAGATGCCGCTGAAAGGCCAGCGCCAAAAACAGCACGACCGATTCCACTACAATAATGGCAGGGTCAACTAATAACCCGAAGTCTATGGCTCCAAGGCTCATGATATTGCCCACCACCCCGAAATATTGCATCCAGATAAAAGCAAACAACATTGCCAGCGGAATAACGGAAGCCGCCAGCAAACTTGCCCGCCAGTTGCCCAAGAAAACCAGAATCACCACTACCACAATCAGCGCCCCCTCAATCAAATTCGTAGCAACTGTCTTGATGGCATTGTTTACAATTTTAGAACGGTCAACAAAAGGCTCAATCACCAGCGATGAGGGCAATTGTTTTTCAATTTCCGCCATTTTTTTCTTCACGCGGGTAATTACTTCATTGCCGTTTCCGCCTTTCACCATCATAATGATGCCGCCTACCACTTCGCCTTCGCCGTTCATGGTCATTGCACCGTAGCGGATGGCATTACCAAACTCAACCACAGCCACATCTTTTACCAATACCGGTACAGTGCCTTTATTTTTGACAACAGTGTTGGCAATATCGTCCAGACTGGTTGCCAAACCAATGCCGCGAATAGTAAATGCTTTGTTTTCTTTCTCTATATAAGCACCACCTGTGTTGCTGTTGCCTTGCGAAAGCGCATCGTACACATCGTCGATGGTTACGCCCAGCGAGCGCATTTGGTCTAATTTGAGTTTGGCCTGATATTCCTTTTTAAAGCCGCCGAAGCCGCTTACCTCTGCCACTCCCGGCACGCCCAGCAATTGCTTGCGGATGAACCAGTCTTGCATGGTGCGCAGTTCCATCGGAGAAAAGGACTTATCGGTCAGGTTGCGGGGGCGAATGACATACTGGTACACCTCGCCCAAACCGGTTGAAACAGGCCCCATGTACGGTTCGCCTGCCGCTTCCGGAATCTCATTTTTGATTTGTTGCAGGCGTTCAAATACCTGCTGCCGTGCCCAGTAGATATCAGTATCATCGCTGAATACGAGTTTTACTACCGATAACCCGAATTTGGAAATAGACCGCGTTTGCAGCAGCCCCGGAATGTTCGACATCGCCATTTCAATAGGCGAGGTTACGAACATTTCCATTTCCAACGATGCCAGACTTGGCGTGTAAGTAATTACGTCCACCTGATTATTGGTAACATCGGGGACTGCATCAATCGGCAGATTTTTTAGGGAATATCCGCCGGCTATTGCCATGATAAGCGTCATAGCGCCAATCATTAGCGGATTGCGTACGCTAAATGCAATGATTTTGTCAATCATTTTGGATTGATAAAAATTGTTAGGGATAATTTTGAAAATAAAAAACCACTCCGAATGCTTTCAGAATGCAGGCCTAATAGCAAAGAAAAAAACATTCACAAACGGCCTACCGTCAGCACCTAAGTAAGCGAGTAGTTTAAAACGACCTTTCAAATTTTCTACCGCCAAGTGTTACGCTAAGAACGCGCTAAGTGTTTTTTATGATGAATCTTTCCTTTGCACACTTTGCGATTGAACCTTTGCGCACTTTGCGGTAAAAAAGAGCGCGCTAAGCTGCTCACTTACCTATTACTGCCCATGGGAACATACAGGCGCTGTAAGCGGAACTTTTGGTTGGGATTGTTCAAGGAATGAACAGGAGAAGAGCTACAATCTCAGCCTACAAATACGGATAAAGATTTTAACAGAAAAATTGTCATGGATGCGTTCACCTGCCGCCAATGTGCTTGACTTGTCGGCATTTAGAAGAGCATCAAACAAACGGCCGAAAACATCGGAAAGCGCAGCATCGGCACGGCGCTCGTCGTCTTGCTGCAAACGCTGCCGTTTGCTTGCGGTGGTGTTAGGCTGATTATTGTCTAACCATGAAATCAGCGAGGACGGCAAGTTGTCTTCCTGAATTGTAAAATCCTCATAATCAGGTATTTCATAAACAGGTCTGTATTCCTGACGGTCGGTATGCATCGACCATACAAGCAGAAACCATGTAGAAATAATGATAAAGAGACGCAAAGCAAATGGGATTTGGTATTACAAAGCTATATGCTAAACGAATCAAATACAATTTTAGTGTGCAACAAGTTCCGCAAGTGCGTTGCTAAAATCTTCAATTAAATCGTCGGGATGCTCCAAACCTACCGATACGCGCAGCAATGAGTCAGAAAAATTGGCATGGGCAGCCTCTACCGTTGCCCGATGCTCGATTAGGCTTTCTACGCCGCCCAAACTTGTGGCACGCGCAAAAAGTTTTAGCCCTGCAATGGTTTTCAGGGCAGCCGCCTTACCGCCTTTTAACTCGATGGAAAGCATCCCTCCAAATGCCGACATCTGCGCAGCTGCAAGAGCGTGTTGCGGATGGGTAGGCAAACCCGCATAGTGTACTTTTTCTATGGCAGGATGCTGTGCCAAAAACTCTGCCAAACGCATGGCATTGCGGCAGTGTGCCTCCATCCGCTGCGGCAGGGTTGATATGCTGCGCAACATCAGCCAGCACTCAAAAGGCGAAGGCACTGCGCCACCCATGCGTTGAAAGAAGCGAATACGCTGCATCGTTTCGCTGTCGGTGCGTGCTATCACTGCGCCGCCCAGCAAGTCGCTGTGTCCACCTATGTATTTTGTTGTGGAATACATCACCAAATCAACGCCTAAATCCAGCGGTTTTTGAATCAGCGGCGACCATGTATTATCGCACACACACAGCGCACCGACACGATGTGCCAAATCGGCCACCTGTTTTAAATCCGTAATCTTAACCAATGGATTTGAGGGTGTTTCCGTCCATATCAGGCGGGTATTGGGGCGAATAGCGGCCTCTACTTGCGCAAGGTCAGTCATATCGGCCATACTGAATTGCAGCCCCCATCGGCTGTAAAGCGCCTCCAACTGAACTCGTATGCCAAAATACATATCGGGAGAGACGACAATATGGTCGCCCGGGGAAAGGCTGTGTAAAATAGCCATTGCAGCGGCCAGCCCCGATGAGAAAGTAACTGCTTCGGCGGCTTGTTCCACTGCCGCCAGTCGCTCTTCAAGTGCGCGGCGGTTCGGGTTGCCTGCCCGCGCATAATGAAATTCGCTGATAAGTTCGTTTTGCTCGTTGCGGGCAAAAGTGGTAGAAAGCACCATAGGTGCAATAACAGCACCTGTTTGGGGGTCAATGTGTGAGCCGGCGTGGATAGCAGCAGTTTCGGGGCGCATGGGCAATGGTTTGTTTGCAGATGTTATGGGTCGTAAATGTAGCGTTTTTACGTAAAGTTGTGCACAGATTTTGCGCAAAATCAATTGATGAAATTACTGTTTGTCGTTTTTTTATTCGTTTCCGCTCTTGGTTTTGCACAGCCGCGCCCGATGGGCTTTCTGTCGCAAGATTCGCTGTTGCAAATCTATTATGCACCCAAATTCCAATGGGCAGACTCTATCTCGCACATCGTCAAACAGCAGGCAGCAGGGCATATGTCGGAAGAAGTTTACCGAAAAATTAAATCGTTGCAACAAAAAAATCAGGCAGAAAATAAACCGCCTGCCCCCTACCCTACGGCACACAGTGCTGTTTTTTGGGAGGAAAAACCCACGAAGCGAAAAAAAGGTGCACGCTAAGGCATCTGTTCCACAATATTTTTTACCCACTGCAATTCCCTCGCAATGGATTCGGCAACAGGCAGTTGCATATCGGCGGGCAGTACCGTCCATGTGTAGGTTTCCACTTCCAAATGTCGGGAATAGTCGTACTGTTGCTGCAATTGCAGTACCTCAACAATATCTTGCTGCGTGGATTGAATCAGTCCGTAGTTGTCCAAAAAAATCGGCACGTGGAAATGCGTGCGCCACTCTGCGGCTGCCGAAGCCTCTGCCGAAGCAAGTGCCTGCGGCAAATCGGAGAAGTGCAGCAAACTGCCTTCATAACTGCGTGCCACTACCTGATGCAAGTACGTAGGCTCGTCAAAGGCTGTAAGGACTTTTCGTTGGGCTTCGCGTTGAGTGTCTTGCCACTGCACCCGTAGCGCAGCACTCAACTGAAACTTACCGATGCGGATACCCTCGGCAGAGAGTTGTTTCAGTGCCTCGGCGTGCGGCTCAAAAGCAACGGCAAAATGGCAAACATCGTAGCACAGTTGCAGATGTGCCCGCAGCAATTCGGGCGGGATACCCTCGGCAGCCGCCAGCCTGTCCGATGCGGGAAAGATAAACTGTCGGAACGTTTGCAGCGTTGTGGCAAGGTCTTCCATAATGCCATCAGGCTCGGGTTCAAGGTCTATGTGAATCATTTGACCTGTTTGCTCAAAAATTCTGAACATTGCCAATGCTGCCCGCGCAAGTTGCTTGGCTGCCTCTTGCGTTGTTGCTGTCAAATCTGCTGCCGAACGATGCCATGGTGCATAACTGAGCGGTGAAGTAGAAATTCCTCCTGCAATACCGGCGGGCAACAACGCTGCTAAAATATTTGCCAACCTGACGGTATAATCCAGCCGCTGCCTGCTTGTCCAGTCGGGCGTGTGCACCGCATCTTTGACCCGCTGATAATGAAAGCCGCCAAACGGAAAGCCGTTCATCGTAAACACATAGGCATTTTGCGCTTGCAGCCATGCTTTGAATAGTTCAAGGTGTTCATTTTCAAGTATTTGCCTGCTTGCCAAATCGGAAAGGCGCAAACCGATACCAAAGGGTTGATTGGAGCAAACCTGTTGGCGCACGGCGGGTATGTGTTGTTGCAGGGCAGCCCAAACCTCCGCCCAACTTTCGCCCGGGTGGATATTGGTGCAGTAGGTCAGGTGTGTATGATTAGCTAATCGCATGAGTGTGTGTCTGAAATTTGGGTTGTATATTAGGGTGAAACAGGCTAATTCTATACGCCGAACTTAAATTTCTTTTGATATTTTAACGCGAATTATTTGCTATTTAATTGAAAATCAGCGTGTTTGGCACGAAAAAAATCAAAACAACATCACTTGCACGAAAATGCGATTTCGCGAATTGTATTTTTCCGATATAGGTAAATTTGTAGAGATAAATCGCGCCCTGTCCCTACGGGTACAACACAAAACCGAATTAAATTTTTCCAAGACTCTGCCGCAAAATTCGCGTTATTTTATGAAAGTGTTGCCGGATATTCGCGATGACAAAGCACTGCACTTAAGTAACTGAGCAGTTTTTATACAAAAGCGCAAGTGGTTTGCAAAATGCTTTTTGTAAGTTCTTGAAAAACAGCTATTTAAACCTGACAGGTTTTCAAAACCTATCAGGTTTGAGTATAAATGCATTATCTCAAGCACATTACACGCTATGATACTGTGCCGTTTGCAAGTCGCTTATATGCCATAGGCACTGTATATCGGCAGGACAATGATACCCCATCCCCTTTTTTTGCCTCGTCAGGCGCTGCATATTCCTGTTTTTTTACAAATATGCAACACCTACGGCGTAAATAATCATGCTATTTTTTAGAAACAGAGGGAACGTTTGGCGGTAAGCGGTATTAACAAACGTAAAAACTAATTAAAAGTATGTCTATTGAACAAACACCGCCTTTAGTGGCTATCATCGTTAAAATTGCCTGTTGGCTCTTATCCGTCAAAATCGCCTATGAATGGGTAGAGCCACACTCATTCTTCTCTTTCTCCTGTTTCTGATAGTTTGGGGTATTGTAGGATTGGTAGTGGATTTTGTCGCCGTGCTGGTTTTAACGCTGCTATTCGGACGAAAATGATTTCTGTTTGAGTGGGTGCATCCTTTCACACAAACCTGACGGGGCTGAGAGAAACCCGTCAGGTTTAATTAAGTTGGTTTACTTGCTTCCCATTTACGATAAGCCAGCCAAAGCAAGTATAACAGATGCGGGACTGAAAGAATTATTGCAGTTTTTGAGCGATTAATTTTTATTCCGAATCGCTAATTGCCCGCAGGCTGCGTCAATATCTTTGCCACGACTGCGGCGTACATTGACAACAACACCGCGTTTTTCCAAATAAGCTGCAAATTTATCCAGCGTTTGCGGGTCGGTATTGACGTACTGTGCCTCTGAAATGGGGTTGTACTCAATGATATTGACCTTTACAGGCACATGCTTGGTGAATTGGTACAATTCTTCCGCATCCTGCAAAGTGTCGTTAAACTTGTAGAAAACGATATACTCAAACGTGATTTCGCCTTTGGTCTTGGCATAAAAGTACTTCAACGCATCGCGCAGGGCTACCAAACTGTTGCTTTCGTTGATGGGCATAATTTGGTTGCGCTTCTCGTCGTTGGCGGCGTGGAGCGAAAGTGCCAAATTGAACTTCACTTTGTCGTCGCCCAATTTGCGAATCATTTTGGCAATACCTGCCGTAGAAACCGTAATGCGCTTAGGCGACCAACCCAAGCCCTCGGGCGAAGTAATCAGGCGAATAGATTCCAACACGTTAGCATAGTTCAGCAGTGGCTCGCCCATGCCCATGTACACGATGTTGGTCAGCGGCATATTGTAGTTTTGCTTTGCCAAACGGTCAATCAAAACTACTTGGTCGTAAATTTCTGCTGCATCCAAGTTGCGTACCCTGTCCATGTAGCCCGTTGCGCAAAACTTACAGGTGAGCGAACAACCCACTTGCGAAGATACACAGGCAGTCATCCGCGTTTCTGTCGGGATGAGGACACCTTCTACCAGATGCTTGTCGTGGAGTTGCAGCCCGAGTTTAATTGTACCGTCATTGCTTTTTTGCTGCTGGGCAATAGTTACGGGAAGAATGTCAAACTGTTCGGCTAACTGTTCGCGGAGCGTTTGCGGCAGATTGCTCATTGCTGCCACGTCGGTTACGGATTTTTTCCAAAGCCACTCCTGAATTTGTTTGGCACGAAAAGCAGGCTGACCTTGTGCAGTCATAAAAGCCTGTAAATCAGCCACTGCCGTTTTGCGAAGGTCTTTTTTGGCAGCAGGTTTAGCCACACCGACAGACGAGGCTATTTTGGGTTTGACAGACATCTCCATACCACAAAGTTCGCATATTTGCGGCAGAGAAGCAACCCGTATAAGGCACTGATTATCAAATCATTTGTTTTTGCGAATATGCTTATATACGGTAGTCGGACATCCATTCAGTATGCCTTGGGATATTTGTACAGGCATTTTTGGGCAAATGCAGCATTTTTTGCAGATTTTTCTTTTATTCAAATATCTCCATCGCATTTTCCCATGTTATCTGACAAAATCCGTGGCGCGTTCAGTGTGCTTGTGTAATGTATTGTATCGGCTGCCTGCTTGTACGAAGATAGCTATTATTAGGCAGGAAATTTGTTAAAAGTTACTTAATGACTGCGTGCGTCATTGCGTTATTTCAACCTTCACCAAAAAAGCACGTCTTTTACATAGCATTATTTTGATTGTATTGTGATGAGAACAACATTCTTCAGCAAATTACTTCTCCGAGTGGCCTTGATTGTTTTTGGGGCATATGGCAGCCTTGCGCAAGAATTTCAGTTGGAGCGCACCCTGCAAGGGCACGAAGGGCAGGTACAAAACATTCGGTTCAGTCCCAACGGCAAAATGATTGCCAGCGGCGGCTCCGATGGGCAAATCATTCTCTGGGATGTGGCCACGGGGCGAATCATCCGCAAGATGAAAGGACATGCCAAAACAGTTTATGAGGTAACGTTCAATAAAGACGGCTCCTTATTGGCCAGTGCGGGCGAAGAAGGAACAGCCTGCGTATGGGAAGTAGCCACCGGAAAAAATATCGGGTGCTTTCAAAACAAGCCTTTCCCTACGTTCTCAGGCATTTTTAAACAAGATTTAGTATCGGTTTCCTTTGTTGTGTTTTCGCCTAACAGCCGCCATATCTACTTCAGCGGCGACAATGGCTACATTATGAAAGCCGACATCAAAACAGCGGTTTCGGGTAAGGTGCAGCCCGCCGAGGTAATTCACTCTACCAACGAACCCAGCGGCAGGTGGTACAGCACCGTAACAGGCGGTACGGTATCGCAAGACGAAAAATATTTGGTGGTTACGGTTGGCAACTTGGTAAAATTCATAGACCTCAATGACGGGCTGATGGTGCGCTATTTCCGCTACGAGGGCAACTACCTGAACGATGTGGTAAACGGGCCTTTCCCCAACAGCATTGCTACGTGGAGTTATGACGGCAAAGTTACTTTCTGGAATGCCACCAACGGGCGCATTCTAAACAGCTACCAAGTGTCAGACCCGGAAAATTACAGCGGGGCATCTTTCAGCCGCGACGGCAAACTGATGGTAACTGCGGCCTATGGCACATCGGTAAGGATATGGGATTTGAACAACGGCAAACTGATTGCCACTCTGGGCGGTCATAGGCAAATAGTGCGCATGTCGCGCTTCAGCCCTACCGATGATTTGATTGCTTCGGGCAGCTACGATGGCAGCATTAAACTCTGGCGGCTCAAAAAGCCTGAACCCGAAGAGCCGATAGTAGCCGCAAAGCCCGAACCTAAGCCCAACAACGAAGGCGAACGCCCCACTAATAACTCTTCCAACAGCAACAGCAGTGGCAACACAGCCAACAGCGGCAATGCGGGCGGTAAAGAGAGTGGCATTACTTTCAAAGACGAAAAAGTAGAAGTCGGGAAAACCATCCAACTTTCCAACATCTTGTTTGAGCAGAGCAGTTTCCTGTTGCGCCGCGAGTCGTACCCTGAGCTGGATAAATTGGTGGCTTTCTTGAAAGAGAACCCTAACGTTTCCATTGAACTGCGCGGCCATACCGATAACGTAGGCGACCCGCAAAAAAACCAGACCCTTTCCGAAAGGCGCGTAACGGCAGTTAAAAACTACCTGACCCAGCGCGGCATCAGCGAAGAGCGAATTGAAACCGCTGCCTTCGGTGGCTCTATGCCAATTGCCGACAATAGCACGGAAGCCGGCCGACAGAAAAACCGACGGGTAGAAATGAAAATCCTGCGATTGTAGTGAACCCAAAACCCACGGGCTTCGTTAATACAACGAAGCCTATTTTTTTAACTAAAACAACATGGACTACAAAGACTATTACAAAATTTTGGGCGTACCTAAAAATGCCACAGCTGACGATATCAAAAAGGCTTACCGCAAATTGGCCAAACAATATCACCCCGACAAAAATCCGGGCGATAAGGCCGCGGAGGCTAAATTCAAAGAAATCACAGAAGCCAACGAGGTACTGAGCGACCCCGAAAAACGCAAGTATTACGATAAATTGGGAGCCGATTGGGCAAAATACAGCCAATACGGCGGTAACCCCGAAGACTTTATGCGCGGCCAAAGCTACGGCGGCGGTCGTTCGTGGCAACAGCAATACCGCCCACAGGAAGAAGGCGGGTTTAATTTCGGCGATATTTTCGGCGAAGGCGGCTTTTCCGATTTTTTCAGGCAGTTTTTCGGCGGTGAAGAACGCACCTCTTCGCGGCGTGCCGCAGGTATGCGCGGACAGGACTATGAAACCGAAATGGAAATTTCATTGGAAGATGCCGCCCATGGTGCATCACGCATTTTGGCAGTGATGGATAAAAAGTTGCGTATCAAAATCAAGCCCGGCGTAGCAGACGGACAGGTGCTCAAACTGGCAGGGCATGGCGGCGACAGCAATGTTCCCGGCGGCACCAAAGGCGATTTATTCGTAAAAATCAAGATAAAGCCGCACAAAAATATTGAGCGCAAGGGCAATGACCTGTACTACACCTTGCCTGTCAATAGTTTTACGGCCTTGCTGGGCGATAAGGTTTCCATAGATGTACTGGGTACGCAAGTAGCCTTTCCTATCCCTAAAAACAGCGACAGCGGCAAGGTTTTCCGCCTGAAAGGCAAGGGTATGCCTGTGTACGACACCCCCGAACAGCGCGGCGACCTTTACGTAACGTTGCAAATTCACTCGCCAAAGAATATCAACGAGGAAGACTTGGCAACCATTCGCCGCATAGCGGAAAAATACAAGTAGAGACAAACTACCGCAAAGCAGCCACAAATTGCTGTATATCTGTCTCCAAGTCGGTGCTTTGGCTCAGCAGATTGATAAAGGCACTGCCGATAATTGCACCTTCTGCGTAGCGACAAGCTCCCTCAAAGGTCGCTCTGTCCGAAATGCCAAAACCGATGAGTTTGGGGCTTTTGAGTTGCATGGCGGCTATGCGCTCAAAATAGCGGCGTTGCTCGTCCGAAAAGCCTTGTTTAGCACCGGTTGTGCTGGCAGACGACACCATGTAAATAAAACTTTCTTGCGAAAGTTCGTCTATTTGGCGGATACGCTCCTCTGCTGTTTGCGGCGTAATGAGAAAGATATTAAACAGGCCGTAGCGCTCAAATACGGGTTTGTACTCGCTCAGATATTCGTGCATGGGCAAGTCGGGCAAAATGAGCCCGTCAATGCCGACTTCCTGTGCAGCACGGCAGAAATTTTCAACACCAAACTGAATCACGGGATTCAGGTAGCCCATCAGCAGCAACGGTACGTCCGTATATTGGCGGATGTCTTTCAGTTGCTCAAAAAGCAGTCGCAGGCTCATCCCATTGTCAAGTGCCTGCTGGCTGCTTTGCTGAATGGTAGGGCCGTCGGCCAGCGGGTCGGAAAAAGGCATACCAATTTCAATCATATCTGCTCCCGCAGCCGAAAGCGCTCGGATGATGCGCACGGTGTCTTGCAATTGAGGAAAACCGGCTGTAAAATAAATATTCAAAATGTTGCGCTTAGCAGCGAACAGCGATTGAAGCCGATGGGTAACAGTTTGCATGTTCAAAAGTAGTACGATTTTGCAAATCGGGCAAAGAATACTACATTCTGATGGCCTGATTTACGTAACTTTGACATACTTTATTTGTGCTACCTATGTACGTTTACTTACGCTACTGCTTGGCAGCGTTCCTCTTTGGAGCGAGTTGCTGTGCCATGCTTTTTGCTCAATCCGCCGAGAAAACCTATGCCACTCTTGCCGTATGCGAGCAATATTACGACGACGGCGACTACGAAAAAGCGCTTGAAAAGTGTGAGAAACTGATAAGAAACCTCAAACAAGGTTCTTACGGGCAAGCAGTAGCCTACTCGTTGCCGTATTTGGCAAAGTATCAGGAGGCAATGGGACAGTATCTGAACTTTGAGCGCTCCATTCAGGAAATGCTGAACCTGCGACTGATTAACAGCGATAAAAGCCGTAGCTACGGGCTTGGGTTGCTCCATGCCGCCACTGCTTACGCCGAGTACAGCTATGCCAATCGGGCAGAAGAATATCTCGGCAAAGCACAGGCATTATTGGCCAATGAGAAAAGTCCGCTCATCAGGGCAGAGATGTTGCATACCGGTATTCGCATTGCCGTGCTTAGGCAAGACTTTGCAGCATTTCAGCAGCAAATCGGTAATGCGCTGAAAGCACAAGAGGCAGTACTGGTCAATGAGGAAACCTACTTTGACGAAATTGAACGTGCGGAAAAAACAAGAGTGGTAAGTGCCATAGAACTCCGCCGCCGCAAAAATCAATATGCCGAACTGCTGAACACTTGGGGGGACATGCTGCGGCAGGCAGGCCGATATGGCGATGCAGGCAATAAATTGTCGGAAGCCGAAAACTGGATTCGCAGCAATCTCAGCACGCGCGATGCGGCAATGATTACCAACAAACATTTTCAGAATCTGCTCAATTTAGATATGGGAGGCAACAATAAAGAGTCGCTGCAAAAGCAGTTAGACCGCCATATTTTCACGGCCGAAAAGCGTTTTACCCCTGTGCATAAAACCTATCTGGCGATTCATGAAACCCTGATAGACAACTACATAGAAAGCAAATTTATCCGCCGAAGCAGCAAACAGCGCTGGGAGTTGCGGCAAAATACGCTCAAATACTACGGGCGCAACAAAATGCCCTATGCCATCTCGCAGCGATTGGACGCGCGCACCGCTTATAAGTTTCAGAATTACCGCGAAGCACAAGAACTGCTGAACGATGCACTGAAATTGCCCGAAAAAGTACCTGTGGAGCATCAGGAATACCGCAAACTAACGCAACAGGCCTATGAACTTGCCCTCGCAACCGACAATTTGGGCAAGGCAGAGACTTACTTGCAGGCACAGGTGGCAAGTGCGGAAAAGGCATTGGGAAAAAATTCGCTGCCGTATCATTATGCCCGCATGAAGCTGGCTAATTATTATGCCGCTTTTACCAATCGCTTCAGCACCACCGATAGCATTATCCGCGAGAGCTATCACGGCTTTATCAGCAAAAAAATTGCACCGGAGCACAAAGACAGGGTAGATTTTCTGAACGACATTGCTACGTATTACCAAATGACAGGCCGTTACGATTCGGCTTTGGTACAACTCAATCAGGCAGTGGCAATTGCCAAAAAACGCTTTGGTGAGAACAATGTCAGCTATGCGGTTGAATTGCAGAAATTGGTTAAAGTGCAGATGCAGCAAGGGCGCTTTGCCGACGCAGACAAAAACATCACCCACATTCTGGATATTTTCAAAAAGGCCTATAACCGCACGCTGAATCTGGAATACTCGCAGGCATTAGAAACGGCAGCATCTTATTACGCCACAATGGGGCTTTTCAACGATGCGCGAGCTGCCCTGCTGCGGGCCGACCGCCTGTTTCAGCGTTCCAACAGTTCCATTGCAAGTTCTACTGCCATTGACGATTTGGCAGGGCTTTACATTGCCATGGAGCGCTTTACCCAAACCGAACGCCTGCTGAATGATGCCATTGAGGTGCGCCGCACCCGCTACGGTGAAAACAGTCGTTTCCTGATAAATCCGTACAACCAATTGGCAAGGCTCTATCTGGCAACAGGCGACTACGTAAAAGCCGATGACTTCGCAGCCAAAGCCTTCAAACTGGCTTCTGAAACTTTTGGCGACAGTTCGGCTATAACTTCCGAAATAGCTGAAACACAGGTGCTTATTTACACCGCCATTGGCGACTACGAAAAAGCAATTGCCGAAATTCTGCGTGTGCGACAGATAAAAGAGCGCAATTTCGGACGTAACAACATTGCCGTAGCCAATTTGTTGCGGCAGGAAGCCCTCATTCGCTATTTCAGCAAAGAACCTCCGCAAACCGTGGAGCGGCTTTTTAACGAATCGCGGCAAATTATCGCCCGCAATTTGGGCAGCCGCAACCCCATTTATGCCGATGCGCTGAAAGACCTTGCGCTGATTTACACCGAAGGCAATCAGCCCACACAGGCTTTGCAGTTGTTAGACAGCGCCAATCGCATTTGGAACAGCATCCTGAAAACAGGTAACAATACCAACGCGGCGGAGATAGCCGTACTGAAAGGCAATGTTTACACCCGTGCAGGCAATTTTGGCAATGCCGACAAACAGTACAAAAGCGCCATGCGCATACTGGCCAAAATTCTTAGTACGAAGCACCCGCTGTACGTACAGACACAGGCGCAACATGCCCGCATGTTCTTTGCACAGAAAAATTATGCACAGGCACAGAAAATTATGGAAGGCGTACTGGCAGGCTATCGGCAGTACATCACAACCTTTTTCCCCGTACTGAGCGACCGCGAAAAAACCAAGTATTGGGGGCTGGTGCGCGCCGACTATGAGTTTTACAATAACCTGCTGGTGCGTCGTCTACCCGACAATCCCGCGCTGGCTGGTGCACTCTACGACAACGCTACATTTGCCAAGTCTCTTTTGGTAAGCAATGCGGGCAAGCTGCGCAATCTGATTATGAACTCCAACGATTCGGCTACCGTGCGCCGCTACCGCGAGTGGATAGACAAAAAACAATTGCTCACCAAGGCACTTGCCTATTCGCCGCAGCAGTTGCAGGAAGCAGGCATTGATTTGCGCAAACTGCAAAAAGAAATTGACGATTTGGATAAAAATTTGAGTCGGCGTTCCAAATTATTTATAGAGGCAAGGCAATTGCAAATCCGCCGCTGGCAGGAAGTGGCAGCGCAGTTGCGGGCAGGAGAGGCAGCTGTTGAAATTATTCGCTACCCTTACTACGACAAGGGTTTTACCGATTCGGTCGTGTATGCCGCCCTTATATTGCCCTATGGCGAAAAAAACGCACCGAAGTTTATTCCTATTGCCAACGGTAATGCATTAGAAGACACTTATTTAAAGGTATATCGCAATTCGGTGAAGTTTGGGCTTACCGACCGGCTGTCCTATAAGCGCTATTGGGAGCCAGTGGACAAAGCCCTTGCCGATGCAAAGAAAGTTTACCTGTCGGTAGAAGGAGCTTACAATCAAGTGAACGTGGAGGCATTGCTTGTTGCAGACGATACCTATGTAATAGACCGCCGTGAAATAGTTTTGCTCACCAATACAACCGATTTATTAGAGCAAAACCGACAGGCCACTGCCTCAGCCAACAGTTTTGTATTTTTTGGCAACCCTGTTTTCTATAAAGACCTGCAACCGGAAGAGTATTTGGGCACACGCAACAGAAAAATTCCGCAATTGCCCGGTGCATTCAACGAAGTAAAAAATCTAACCCAACTCATTGGCAAAAGCAATCCGTCTACCAGCGAATTTGTACTGACGGAAGCTACCGAAGAACATGTAAAACAACTGCAAAGCCCGCGTGTATTCCACATTGCCACCCATGGTTTTTTTGAACCCGATTTAGCAATCAATCTCTCCGACAATGAACTGAGCAGCAGGCAAACCGTTAATAACCCACTGTTGCGTTCAGGGCTGCTGCTGCGCAACGGCGGCGATTTGGTAGCTACCGAAAATGTATATGCCTACAACAAAGAAGAAGGCATTTTGACAGCCTACGAAGCTATGGACTTGGCTCTGGAAAATACAGAACTGGTAGTGCTAAGCGCTTGCGAAACAGGGCGAGGCGATACCCGAATCGGGGAAGGAGTTTACGGTTTGCAACGGGCGTTTCGCGTGGCAGGAGCCAAAAGCCTGATTATGAGTTTGTTCAAGGTGGATGATGCGGCCACGCAGCGTCTGATGGAGTTGTTTTACTCCCGCTGGTTACAAAACGGCAATAAACGCGAGGCTTTTACTTATGCCAAAAAAGAATTGCGCAAAGAATACCCCTCACCAAAATTCTGGGGGGCATTTATCATGGTTGGGGCGGATTAATGCAAACATCTTGCGAGATGGCCGTTAGGTCAATGCAACAGCCTGTGGCCTACGAATCAGCAAGGCGCAAAGGACAGCAGAAACACTTACACCAATGAGTATGTGAATGCCCGTCAGATAGTCCCCTTGCATGGTGCGCAGCGTACCGAGCAGGTAAATGCCTGCACTACCCGCCAAGGTATCCATGGTAGTTACTACCCCCAAAATTTTACCGAAGTTTTTGCCTGCATAATACTCAGCAACCGTGAGTTGAACCATTGTGAATGCGCCACTATAGCCAAGGCCGTAGATAACGGCAAAAAGTGGCAGGAAAATATCGCTGTTGTGAGGAATGAAACGCATCAGTACAGAGCCTATGGTCATATTGACCACCGCTGCCACAAGAATGCTTTTTTTAGAAAAACGGTCGCTGAGCGCACCAAAAATGAGCTTGCCCGCAATGCTGCAAATGAAAAACAGACTAAGCGCATTGGCAGTTTGTGTATCGTTTAAACCTACATCGCGCATGAAAAGGGCAAAGTTTTGTACCACACCCGTAATACAGAAAAATACGGCAGCCGTTACATACAGCACCAAATAAAACATAGGATTGCCAAGTGCATCGGCAAGCGTAAGATTGCCCGCATCAGATGAGGCAACAGCATTTGTGCCTGCAATAACGGGCGCATCTTGTCCGTCGGGTACCGTATTTTTTTCTGCGGGTCGGTTGCGCACAAGCAGCAACGGCACAACGGCA
The DNA here is from genome assembly GCF_021206925.1 of Rhodoflexus caldus. NCBI lineage: Bacteria > Pseudomonadati > Bacteroidota > Cytophagia > Cytophagales > Thermoflexibacteraceae > Rhodoflexus > Rhodoflexus caldus. The sequence goes on from NZ_JAJPRF010000009.1 coordinate 117,903, forward strand.
AGCAATACGGCTACCGCAGCCAATATCAACGCAGTTTTTTGCCAGCCGTTGGCTTGCGTTAAAGCGGCAATCAGTTGCGGAAAAACAATCCCTCCTAAACTGGAACCGACCAAGTAAATGCCTACGGCAATTCCACGGTAGCGATTGAACCAGTAAGACAGCAACGTAACGCCTGCGATAGCACCTCCCAGCGTAATGGAGGCCGCACACAGCACATAAATACCTACCAAATGCCAAGGTTCGGTTATGTGAGGATACAGCAGCAGCGCAAGCACGGTCAGCAGGCTGCCCACGCCCATCATCAGGCGCGGCCCGAATCTGTCTACCAGTGCGCCGGCAAAAGGGGACACAATAGCAACAACGAAATACAGAACAGAAGGCCCGCGGGTAACTTGTTCATGCGTCCAGCCGAAAATTTCTTTGAGCGATACATTGAGCAGCGGCAGTCCGTTTACGCCAATGGTAACTACTGCAAAAATGATAAAGGCACTTGCCAGCACAAGCCAGCCGTAGAACAGTGATTTCATTTTCATTATTTTGAGCAGTCAATATAAACAAAAAAACCTGTCAGGCGAACACCTGACAGGTTGGGAAACCAATACAAAACCAAATACAAAAACTTATTTATTGGAAGGTCTTCTGCGGATAGTGGTGCTTGCGTTAATCCAGCAGCCTACGCTGATAGGTGCACCTTCCTGCATACCCAGTGTAAAAATATCTTCCATAGAAGGGAACTGTGCCTTAGCATCGGCCATGCCTTTGCTGTCGCCGGCTCTTTCGTACATATCGTAAGCCGCTAAGAATACCGCACGGTTCTCAACAGGGTTTTTGCCCTGACATTGCTGATAGCTGCTCATGTACATATCGCCAATGGCTTTGTAAGCCTCTTTTGCATTGGCCGGGTCATATGTAACAGCTTCCTGATACAGTTTGCGGGCTTCGGCAAGTTTGCCATCGCGGCGTGCAAGTTTGGCAAGCTCCATAATCAAATCTGCTTTTTTGGCTTTTTCATCGGCAGGCAGCAAGTCTATGGCTTTCTGATACATTTCTTTGCCTTCTGCTATTCTGTTTTGAGCCATGAGCAATTTGCCGATAGTAATAGCATTACCTGCGCTTGGTTCAGCGCGGAACTGCGCCTGTAAAGCCTGTAAAAACAGAGGTTCGGTAGGGCATTTTGCCATGTAGGCCACAATCTTTTTGGCAAGTTTAATGTCATCAGGGTTTTCCTGCAACTTAGGGCCTAAGTTTTTCTTCACAAACTCACAATCTACTTTGATGTAGAGTTGCACCATGCCGTCAATGGCATCTTTGGTTTTAATCCAAGCAGATGCGGCTTCGCCACCGGCAGCAATTTTTTTCTCTATCACAGGTACGATTTCGTTGTCGTAAGCATCCATAAAGGTGTCATCGGTAACACCCTCTACGCCGGCCTCTTTGGCTTTACCGGTTGCGTCCAAATAATACTGGAAGTAGGCAGGAGAAGACAATTCGTCTTTGTATTTGCCCACCAAGTTTTTGTAAAACTCATATACGACTTTCTCTTGTCCTTTGCGGGGCATCAAGTAGTCGTAGAAGATGGCGGCCTTGCGTTCCATCAGGTCTTTGGTTACACCAAAGCAGTTCATGCGTTTGTCGTAAAGCGACAGGATTTTGTCTTGCAGCGTTACTTTTTTAGCGGCATCCGCCTCTTTGTTAGCCAGTGCGGTGTATAACTGCACAGCCTTGATGTAGAGCGAAGCATGCAAATTGGGCGTATTGGTGAGCAACCATTCGCCATTTTCAACGGCTATATCGTACTCTTTTGTATTGAGGGCATCGGAAAACAGCGTCCATTTTTCTTTTGCTGCGCCCGGGTCTTTCCCCCAGCACCAGCCATTGTCTAAGCCGGCTTCACAAGGGCAGTTTTGAGCAAATGCCGCTTGAAAAAATCCTACACTGATTACCATTGCGAGCAGTAGTCTCTTCATTGTCTTGTTACTTTTAAGTGGTAAATGAATTGCGTGTATGTACAATTGTTTTAATTAATTCTTCGTTTTTGAAACCAGTACGGGTCATTTACGGTAAGCCCCAAAGTCAGCCGAAAGAAATTTTCTTTGAGCAGATTGTTTTCGGTAGTACCGCGTTGCCCTATTAAGGCAACCAAGCTCGCAGTAGAAAACGTGCGGCTTACGGGTAAGGCTATCCCAAAATTGATACCAAATTCCTCAATTTGCTGACCGTTCAACACGGTTGGGGTCAGTGTATAGTAGCCGCCTGCCCGATAGGCCACCCGCGCAAAGTAACTGTTCAGCGAACTAATGTTGGGAATCACCTCCGCACCTATGCCAATTCGCCATGAGTCGGCCAGATTTTCCTGATTGATGCCCCTGTATGCGCTCCACGGTTGCATAGAGTAGTCAATGGCAAAAGTGTAGGCGTAAGGCTTTTCAAAACTGATACCGAACGACTGATGGCGCGGCATGAAAATCCGATTTACGTTGCCGTTGAAAATGGTATCGGAAGAAATAATTTCTTCTACAATGTTTTTGCGCTGAATGGCCTGAAGGCGTGTAGCATTCATATTAGCCTCAGGCTCAGTTGTATAGCCAATGTTGATACTCTTATCTTTTCCTATCGGCTGACGATAGGCAGCACCCAAGCGGTAAGTGATAGCAGAAATATTCACTCGGTCAAAAGAACCGGTGGTGTAGCCGCCCGTAAATTGGTTATCTATCAACACTGAAAAAATATCGGTTTGTACAAAGCCGAAATTGTAGTTGGCCGTTGCCCCTATGTGCAGGCGTTTAAAAAACGAGGTACCTACGCTCAAAAATGCCTGACTTACGCTGCCCGAACCCTGAAAACGATATTCGGTAAAGGTGGGTGTAAAAGGCAGTTTGTTGGTGGCTATCAACTTATAATTAACCGTGCTGTAAGGCTGTAAACCTGTGGCAAAGGTCAGCCGCGTAGGAACAATAGGAAACGAAAAAGCCAAATAACCCAAGTTGCCGTAGCTGTAGCGGCGGTTGAGTTCGCTGCTGCGCAACTGTTTGAGTTCGCCGTAATAGGCAGCTTCAAAACTCATGATGCTGTTGCGGCTGAGCAATGCGGGGTTGGTAAGATTGAGTGCGGTGGGGGTGGAATTACTCACGCCTGTGCCGCCCATTGCCTGACTGTACAAAGAAGCACGAGGCGCCAGTTCGCCCAAACCTGAAAGCGAATAGGGCGAATTGCCAGATTGTGAGTACAGAACTACCGGAAATACGGTTGCTGCCGATAGAAGCAGCCCTTTGACGATGTTTTTCAAAACTTAAAGTTTACTAAATTAAAATCCAAAGCGGCTTTTAAGCCGTCAAGCACCACATTCTCGTTCACAAAGTTGGCTTCTTTTATGCTTTTATCAAAAAAAAGGGCATCGCCACCGGTGAGTAAGATGTTAAATCTTCCAAAAATGGTTTGGTAATGGCTGATGATGCCGTTGATTTCGGCAGCTAAGCCGTTAAACGCACCGCTTAACATCGCATCGGTCGTATTTTGTCCGATAAGGGGCGGTTTTTCGGAGAAATCGCAGGTAATCAGCGGTAAGCGTGCCGTAAAAGTATGCATGGCCTTCAGCCGCATTTGCAGCCCGGGGGCAATAATGCCGCCCATAAATTCGGCAGCAGCCGTTACAAAATCGTAGGTAATGCATGTTCCCGCATCTATAACCAGCGTATGTTGCCGTGGAAACTGCGCCCATGCGCCCAAAGCCGCCGCTAACCTGTCCATGCCGAGGGTTTGCGGGGTTTGGTAGCAATTTTTCAGCGGAATGGGCAATTCGTGCGTCAGTCGGAGCAAGTGCCCCCGAAACCCTGCGGAGGCTATCAGTTCGGCAGCCGTGCCGCGAACATCGCAGTAGATAATGTTTTCGGGGTGGTAGTGCCTGATAAGCAGCCTGAGGGCTTCATCGCTCAACTGCCGTTGGTAAACAGGCGGTTTGCCGGGCTCATCTATGCGTACTTTCCCGAACGTGTTGCCCAAATCCAAACAAAGATTCATGCACCTAATCAGGTATTTTATTGCCAAATTTGCAAAACATTCCATCATACACCAAACATATTGCAACAAGCGATGATAAAAGTGGGCATCATAGGCGCGGCAGGCTACACAGGCGGTGAGGCCATACGCATTTTATTGCGCCATCCGAAAGCTGAAATAGTTTTTGCACAAAGCAACAGCCAAGGCGGTAAGCCTGTGAGCGATGTGCATACCGATTTGCTGGGAGAAACCGATTTGTATTTTTCCGAAAATTGGCATACAGATATAGATGTGCTGATGCTGTGCACCGGCCATGGCGAAGCTGCCAAATTTATGCAGGCCAACTACATTCCGGATGAGGTAAAAGTAATAGACCTCAGCCACGACCATCGGCTGAATCAGTGGACATACGGACTGCCCGAACTCAACAAAGAACAGATTTCACAAACCAATCGGCTGGCCAATCCCGGGTGTTTTGCCACAGCCATTCAGCTCGCGCTGCTGCCGCTGGCTGCCGCCCAACTGATTACTGCCGAAGTGCACGTCAGTGCGACTACCGGTTCAACCGGTGCAGGGCAAAAACCTACCGAAACCTCCCATTTCAGTTGGCGCAGCAATAACCTGTCGGTTTACAAAGCCTTTGAACACCAGCATCTGGGTGAAATTTACCAAAGCCTGCGGCAACTGCAACCTTCTTTGTCAAAAGATGTTAATTTTATTCCTTATCGCGGCAATTTTACGCGCGGCATTTTGGCAGCCGTTTACACGGAGTGCGCCTTGGGATTAGAAGAAGCGCAACAACTTTTTACAAATTATTACAAGCAAGCGCCGTTTGTAGTTTTTTCCGATAAAAACCCCGATTTGAAGCAGGTTGTCAATACGAACAAATGCCTGCTGCATTTGGAAAAACACGGAAATAAGCTATTCATAATCAGCATGATAGACAACCTCACCAAAGGAGCTTCCGGCCAAGCGGTACAAAATATGAACCTGATGTGCGGCTTAGAAGAAACAACGGGGCTTTTAATGAAACCGGTTGCATTTTAAATGTTTCATCATTTTTTCATCGGCAGCATATTTGGGCAAAAAAATCGGATATGCTAACTTGTGAGCGCAACAAGCAGAAGGGCTCTTGCTGCGAAATGTTGCATCAGTTGTTATCGTTAAATATGAAAATTAGCTAAAAACGAAGCGAAATAATGGAAACCGCCCTGATTCTGACCTTTGTGATAGGTTATCTGGCAATTGCCCTTGAACATCCCTTAGACATTAACAAAGCCTCTCCCGCACTGATGATTGGCGGCCTGTGTTGGGCTATCTACGCGATTTTCGGGGGAACGGAAGCCAAAGTTGTTGAACATCAGTTGCTGGAACATTTCGGCGAAATTGCCAGTATTCTGTTCTTCTTGCTCAGCGCCATGACCATTGTGGAACTCATAGACGCGCATCAGGGCTTTTCTATTGTAACTGACCGCATCCGCACAACAAGTATTACCCAACTGCTTTGGATTATTGCCATCTTGGCTTTTTTCCTTTCTGCCGTTTTGGACAACCTGACTACTACCATCGTAATGACTTCCATTTTGCGCAAAATGGTGAAGCAAAGGGAAGCGCGTTTGTATTTTATCAGTCTGGTAGTTATTGCAGCCAATGCGGGTGGTGCATGGTCGCCTATCGGTGATGTAACCACCACAATGCTTTGGATTGGCGGTCAGGTAACAACCGTTTCGCTGATTGTACACATCCTCATTCCAAGTTTAATCTGCATGGTTGTTCCGGTGCTGATAATGACCCCTATTGTGAAGAAAATACCCATTTCGGGCGTGGTAAGCGATGAAACGGTTGCCGATGTAGGCGGGCACGGCCATGCGGTCTATGAAGTTTCCAAAGGAAGAAGAAACACCATTTTCATTACGGGGATTACCGCATTAATTTTAGTACCCGTAATCAAGACCGTTACCCACCTGCCACCGTTTATTGCCATTTTGATGAACCTTGGTATTATGTGGCTGGTAACTGAACTGGTACATCGCGGCGAAGAGAAGCACGTAAAAGACCCTCTGACAGTGGTAAACGTTATTCGCCGTATTGATACGCCAAGCGTATTGTTCTTTGCAGGTATTTTGTTAGCGGTGGCGTGTTTGCAGTCCACCGGTATTTTGACCCACTTAGCGCAATATTTAGATAAAGCCATCGGTAATTTGACGGTTATTTCATTTACGCTTGGCCTGCTTTCGGCCATTGTGGACAACGTACCGCTGGTAGCCGCCGCTATGGGCATGTACACACTGGAAGCTCACCCTGTGGACAGCCAACTCTGGCAACTTATTGCTTACTGCGCAGGTACGGGCGGAAGCTGCCTCATCATTGGTTCGGCTGCCGGTGTTGCTGCTATGGGCATGGAGCGCATCGAGTTTATCTGGTACGCCAAGAAAATTGCATGGATTGCTTTCCTTGGCTACTTGGGCGGTATGCTGTTTTTCATTTTTGTATTCTGATTGAACATTTGATTGGCAGATAAGAGTCATCCCGATTGAATCGGGATGGCTTTTTTTATGGGAGATTTTGTATGGATGTAAGCATTGTGCTTGCGGTGCGCAACGAAGAGCGCTACTTGCCTGCCTGCTTAGAGGCATTGCAGGCAAGCATTCTGGCAAGCGGCCTGCGCTGCGAGCTGCTGATAGGCAATGACGGTTCTACCGACCGCACCTTAGCTATTGCCAACGAATTTGCCAACCGCGCGGCCTTTCCTTGTAAGATAGTGGAAGTAAAAGGAACAATAGGGCTGGCGCGCGGCAAAGCCAATGCAGTGGGGCAAATCATCCCTCATGCTGCTGCGGAGTTGCTGCTGATTACCGACGCCGACACCTGTGTCCCGACAACATGGGCGGCAGCTATGGCGGCGGCTTTTGCGCCCGATGTCGGCTTGATTACAGGTTTTACGCTTGTGGGCGGCAAGCCGCTGTATGCTCGTTTGCAAGCCGTTGATTGGTCGGTAGCCTTGGGAACATCGCATTTGCTGGCTTCGCTTGGCTTTCCGCTCACCTCTTTGGGCAATAATATGGCTTACAGAAAAAGTGCTTATTTGCAAACAGGCGGCTATGAAGCATTACCGCTTTATATCACCGAAGATTTGGCACTGCTGAAAGCCGTCAGGCAGAAGGGCTGGCGAACGGTACATTTGGCTCAAAGGCAGATTCTGGCCGCAACGGCACCCGTAGAGACTTTGGGTGAATGGGTGTTGCAGCGCAAGCGGTGGTTTGCCGGCGCACTTGCCATGCCGCTCCCTTTGCGGATGTTGATGCTGACAGACGGTTTGTTGCTGTTCATTCTGGCGGCAGTTGCGGTTTTTTCCCTGCCTGCTGCCGTAGGTCTTTGGGTAGGCAGATTTGCCGTTCACGCATTGATTAGCGGCAGTTATCTATTCAAAATGGGGCGTGGCGGCCTCACACTGCTGCTACCCTGCTACGAAGTGCTAATCACTTTGCTCAATCCGTTGGTTTTTCTGCATTATCTTTTCTTTCGGTACACCAACTGGAAGGAACGCCACTATGACCTTTGAGTCAGGTAAGCAAGCCATCGGAAAAATCCTGTTTATTTGCGAAAGTTTATTTGCGAAAGTTTTTTTTGCGTAAGCTATTGAAAAACAACCCTTTAAATTTAAACCTGAAGAACTTGGCAACCCCTCAGGTTGGGGTATAAGAACGTCGCCGATGGGGATTACCGCCCCACCTTGCCGACGGTTTTTTCCGACCAATGCGGGAATCTGCAAAACGGCTGCATTTTACGGCAAATGGCTTACCTTTGCGGCGTTTATTTTTCGTCATGGCTGCAAAGTACGTATTTGTAACGGGGGGCGTAACTTCCTCGCTGGGTAAAGGAATTATCGCCGCCTCATTAGCCAAACTCTTACAGGCAAGAGGGCTTTCCGTTACCATCCAAAAGTTTGACCCGTATATCAACATTGACCCGGGAACGCTCAACCCCTATGAGCACGGCGAATGTTACGTAACCGAAGACGGCGCAGAAACTGACCTTGATTTGGGTCATTATGAGCGCTTTTTGGACGTGCCGACTTCGCAGGCAAACAACATCACCACGGGCAGAATTTACAACAACGTTATCACCAAAGAGCGCGAAGGTGCTTATTTGGGTAAAACCGTACAGGTTGTTCCACACATTACCGACGAAATTAAGCGCAACATCTACCTGCTCGGCGAAACGGGCAAGTACGATGTGGTCATTACCGAAATCGGCGGCTGTGTGGGCGATATTGAATCGCTGCCTTTTATTGAAGCCGTGCGTCAGGCACGTTGGGAACTCGGCGCAGATAACTCAATCGTTATCCACCTCACCCTGATTCCGTACCTGAAAGCCGCGGGCGAACTGAAAACCAAACCGACGCAGCACTCAGTCAAAATGTTGCTGCAATCCGGCGTGCAGCCCGATATTCTGGCCTGCCGTTCCGAATACCCCATTCCGCTGGATATCCGCAAAAAACTGGCGCTGTTCTGCAACGTAAGCCTTGACGCGGTCATTGAAGCACTTGATGCGGAAACCATTTATGACGTGCCGCTGCTGATGCGCAAAGAACGTTTAGACGAAATCGTACTGGAAAAATTGCGCCTGCCCAAAGAAGGTAAACCCGACATAGAAGCATGGAAAAATTTCTTGGGCAAACTCAAAAACCCGACCAGCGAAGTAAACATCGGGTTGGTGGGCAAATACGTAGAGCTGAAAGACTCCTACAAGTCCATTTCAGAGGCCTTCATCCATGCCGGAGCCGTCAATGAATGTAAAGTCAATCTACACTGGATTAAAGCCGAGAGCCTTGTAAACAAGGAAGAAGCCGCCGCCGTTTTGGGCAGCCTGAACGGTATTTTGGTTGCTCCCGGTTTCGGCGAGCGCGGCATTGAAGGCAAAATCAACGCCGTGGAATTTGCCCGCGTGCATAACATTCCGTTCTTCGGCATCTGTTTGGGGATGCAGTGCGCCGTTGTGGAATTTGCCCGCAACGTGTTGCATTTGGAAGAAGCAGCTTCTACGGAAATGAACCCCAACACGCCGCATCCGGTAATTTCGTTGATGGAAGACCAGAAAAATATTACCCAAATGGGCGGCACCATGCGGTTAGGGGCTTATCCTTGTGAACTAAAAAAGGGCAGCATTGCCCACAGCATCTACGGCGAACTGAAAATCAAGGAACGCCACCGCCACCGCTATGAGTTCAACAATGCCTATTTGGAAATGTTTCAGAAGGCAGGCATGATTCCTTCGGGTATCAATCCTGAGTCGCAGTTAGTGGAGATAGTGGAGCTTAAAAACCACCGTTATTTCATCGGGGTACAGTTCCACCCCGAACTGAAAAGCACAGTAGCACGTCCGCATCCGCTGTTTGTGCGCTTTGTGAAAGAAGCCATTCAGCATGTTACCGACGGGCATCACAGTTAAATCACCGTTTTGAAGTATTGTAAAATCCCGACAATCACTCCCAATTTATCATGGATAAAAATTCAACCATTGGCATTGTCCTGATTTCGGCCATGTTGCTGATTTATCTGACCTTCTTCAGCGAAGGGCCGCAAACTCCGCAACAATCGGCCACAACCGACAGCACACAGGTAACTCAACCGGCTGCCAATCAGCCCGCTACGCTGAAGCCCGGTAATGCAGAAGCGGAAGCCATGGCACTTCCCGATTCGGTTTTCAATCAGAAATACGGCATTTTAGCCCCTCTAATGAAAGGCGAAGCCCAAGACGTAACGCTGGAAAATGCCGATATGAAAGTAACATTCAGCACCAAAGGCGGCCGAGTGAAGGAGGTCTTGCTGAAAAATTACGTTACTTATCAAAAAACCCCCCTCATTCTGATTGACGAGTTCAGCAGCAGCACCTCTGCACAGGTTTCTACGTCTTTTGGCGAGGTAGATTTACATCAGTTGTATTATACCGTTGCACAAAATACCGGAAATCAGATTGTTTTTCGCGCACAGTTGGACAGCGCCCGCTACATCGAGCAGCGCTACGTGTTGCCCAAAGAAGGCTTTGTACTGAGTTGGCGCGCCAATTTGGATGCGCTGGGCAACGCCGTTACTAACCGCACCATGCGTTTCAATTGGACAGACCGCCTCAAACAACAGGAAAAAGACATTGAGCAGGTGCGCGTTACGGCTACGGTAAACTACTACCAAGCTCAAAGCGGATTGGAAAAACTGTCGGAAACATCTACCGACCCGCAAGAAGAACGCGCAACCGAGCCTGTGCAGTGGATAGCATTGAAGCAAAAATTCTTTAATACAGCCCTGATTACCAAAGCCTCTTTCCCTGAGGTAATTGTGCGCAGCAATCCGCCGGCACTGCCCGCCAAAGAGGTAAAACGGCTTTCCATGCAGGTAAGCATCCCGCTGGACGACCTCAAAGACGACAGCAAAGACATCCGTTTCTTCTACGGCCCCAACGATTTCCGCATTGCCGAAAAAGTAGCTCCGGGCTTTGAAGACAACGTGTATCTGGGTTGGGCAATTTTCAGCACGGTAAACCGCTACATCATTATGCCGCTGTTTGAATTGCTGGAAAAAGTATCGTCTAACTACGGTATCGTGATTCTGCTGCTGGTAATCATCGTCAAGTCGGCCTTGTTTCCGCTGGTCTATCGCTCCTATCAGTCCATGGCCAAAATGCGCGTACTGAAACCCGAATTAGACCAACTCAAAGCACAATATGGCGACGACATGCAGCGCTTCCAACAAGAGCAAATGAAACTCTACTCGCAGTTTGGCGTGAACCCGTTGAGCGGCTGTATCCCCGTATTGTTGCAGTTACCCGTACTGTTGGCAATGTTCAACTTCTTCCCCAATGCCATTCAGTTGCGCCAAAAAACATTCCTTTGGGCAGATGACCTGTCGTCTTACGACTCTATTTTAGACTTGCCGTTCTCTATTCCGTTCTACGGCGACCACGTGAGTTTGTTCACCATACTAATGACGCTTTCTACCATCGCCTACACGTATTACAACAATCAACTGTCGCCCAACGTAGACCCGAACATGAAGATTGTTTCCTACGCAATGCCCGTAATTTTTGTATTCGTACTCAATTCATTTTCAGCAGGTTTGACCTATTACTACTTCGTTTCCAACATCATCACGATTGTGCAGCAATTGGGCATTCGCAGCTTTGTAGATGAGTCTAAGATACGAGCCAAACTGGAAGAAAACCGCAAAAAGTTCTCTGACCCGAACCGCAAGAAATCAGGTTTTCAGCAGCGTTTGGAAGAAGCCCTGAAAGCACAAGAAGAGGCGAAAAAGAACAAGAAAAAATAGCCTACCCCATGAAACACGCAGAAATCCGCTTTTCCATAGAATTAGACGACCAAAACATCCCCGACAAGATTTTCTGGTCGGCTACCGACAGCCCTAACGGCGGGCTGGAAGAAACCAAAGCTATTAATCTTTCCATTTGGGACCATCGCCGCAAGGAAACCATGCGCATTGACCTGTGGGCAAAAGATATGCCCGTAGATGAAATGAAACGGTGTGTAGTAGATACTATTTTGGGCATGGCGGACATGATTCGCACCTCCACCGACGACGAGGTGATGGCCGCACACATGGAAGAGTTGGGCAGCAAACTCATCCGCCATATCAAAGAGACGCACGGCGCGAAGTAGTGTGTTACAATCACTCTGACACAGTATTTGCAGTTGTGTCAGAGTGATGCTATGACGCTTTTTTATTTACTTACAGTTATGAGCATCTTTCAGAAAGGCGATTACCGGGCGATACCGACGGAATTCCGTATATTGGGCATAGCTTCCTTAGAAGAGTTTTCAAAATTTCAAGAACGTTTTGAGATATATGATACCGATACAACTATTAATGCTATTCGTGATGCCATTATAGCCAATTATTTAGGTTTTGACTTGCTAAATTTCAACAAGCATGGTTTTGATGCTAAAAAAGTAACTGCGAACAGTACTTAGAAGTTAAACAATGTTCTATTTCCAGTGAAAGTTGGGGCGGTACATGGAACGATACAAATGAAGAAAAAGCACTTGCTTTCAGTGATGAAAGACTATTACAGTCATTGCTGTTTGGAAAGGAGCAAGTGATTTGCAATTTATGGTATATGGCCAACATAAAGAACATGGTGCATTACTACATAGATTAGTAATTAGCAGAAAGGAAGGCAGTCGTTCTACTCAATCGGTAAGCATACAAAAATTGATAAAAGATTTTAAATTTTCCATCATTTGCCCGCCCGATAAATCCAAAGAATATGTCCTGAAACTCTTGGTTAATTACAGTAAATCTCTTGCCCACCATGTCACAATTGAACAAATCAAAACCATACACGATATTTAATCAATCGTGCTACGGACTTTTAGATATAGCTGATAATTCTATAGATGCTCTTATTACCGACCCACCATATGGTATTTCTTTTCAGAATCATGCATGGGACAAGCAATTGCCACAAAAGCAAATATGGTCGGATTGCCTACGCGTATTAAAAAGCGGAGCTTTTGGATTGGTATTCTCCTCCGTAAGGCTTATGCATAGGTTGATGGTAGACTTAGAAGACTGTGGTTTTATTATCAAAGATGTGCTTTTTTGGGTTTATCTAAACGGTATGCCTAAAAGCCGCGATATTGCATTAGATATTGATAAAGAACTTGGCATAGAAAGCAAAGTAGTAGGCAAATATAACTATGTGCAGGGCTACAAAAAAGATGGTGCACAAAATTATTATGCTGATAATACTAAATTTAAATATGAGCCCAGTTCGGAATTAGCTCTTCACTATAAAGGAGCTGGTTTAGGCTTAAAGCCGGCTTACGAACCAATTATTTTAATCCAAAAGCCCATAGAGAAAGGTCTGACTGTTGCACAAAACATCATCAAATACGGTACGGGAGCACTTAATTTAGAAAAAACACGCATTCCCTATGCGCCCGGGGAGAGTAAAGTAGGCCATAACCCTCATCCGGAAGGCAGAGTCAGTGCAAATATCATTAGGACAGATACATTAGAGGATGGATATGATAAGTTTTTTACCATTCCCAAAGTAAGACAACATGCAGAAGAATTTAATAATCACCCTACTTTGAAGCCTGTGGATTTAATGCATCATCTGGTAAAGTTGGTAAGTTTTGATAACCAAATGATATTAGACCCTTTTATGGGTAGTGGCAGCACTGGTGTTGCCTGCATAGCCCTTAATCGTTATTTTGTAGGTTTTGAATTAGAAGAGAACTATTATAAAATTGCACAAAAAAGATTACAAATGGCTGTTCAAAGTAAATCCTCATCTCTATTTTAGCATTTGATATTTACGACAAAATCTAAGTTTTTCATTCATTTATGCGCTTGCAATATTGGCGTAATATCTATGCAAAGAAGTAGAGATAATTGAACAAAAAACATGGTGCAGGAAATAGCCTCTACGATTTTTGTTGCCAAAGTGTTCTTATGCGAGAATATGCACATGTAGTCGACAAAGGTTTTATATGATTGTCTTTTACTAAAATCGGTATCATAGATTGCATAACAACTACTACATCCTGCGATTGCTCACAAGCCTGTTGGCCGAAAAGCTGGCAGGCTTGTCGCTGCTTACCTGTTTCAGCCAATTGAAAGACGAGCTGATATTGGGTTTTGCAGACGAGCACCGTCAGTTTTACATCCGCGCCAACCTCAACCCCGAAGCCTGCTACCTGAGCTTTCCCGAAGAGGTGAGCCGTGCCCGACAAAACAGCATTGAGTTGTTCCGTCCTGTATTGGGTGCACAAGTGGTAGACGTGCGGCAATACCTGAACGAGCGTTGTTTTTCTGTCCACTTCAACAACGGCAGCGCGCTACTCTTTAAGATGCACGGGCAGCGCTCTAACCTGATTCTGTTTGAACCCGACGAAGCGGGTAATCTGATACCCGAAGAACTTTTTCACAACAAACAGGAAAAAGACCGCCTGCTGCGGTTGGAAACATTAGACCGCCCGATTGACCAAAGCCGCGAGGCATTCTTTGCCAATGGTTTGCAAGCTACCTTCCCCACGTTTGACCGCCAAATGGCGGCACTCATTGCAGAAGCGGGCGAAAGCCGCGAGACACAGTGGGAGGCTGTGCAGGAACTTTTGGACTACCTGCAAGCACCTGAATTTTACGTCGCTGCCGAAGGAAGCCGTGCTTCTTTTTCGGTTTTTCCTTCGGAAAACGACACCTATCGCGGTACAGACCTGATAGAAGCACTCAACGAGTATCACTATACCTTTTCGCGCATCTATTATTTTGAGCATGAAAAAGCGGAAGCCATCCGGCAGTTAGAAAAGCAAAAGCACAAAACCGAGCGATTCATCCGACAAGCGGAGGACAAACTGATTGAGTTAGAGTTGGAAAACCGCTACGAAGAAATTGCCAATATCCTCATGGCAAATCTGCATGAGATTCCGCAGCGGGCAAGTTCGGTGCAACTCTTTGATTTCTACCGCAATACCTACACGGAAATCAAGCTGAAAGAAACGCTCAACGCGCAGAAAAATGCGGAAGTCTATTACCGCAAGTCCAAAAATCATAAGATTGAGATTGAGAAACAGCGCGAAGCAATTGCAGCCAAACAGAAAGAACTGCAAAAAATCAATCGCCGAATAGAGGAAATCGGTAAGCAGCAGCGACTCAAAGACCTACGCCGCTACCTGAAAACCGAAGGACTGGCAGGCAAAACCGCCGAAGTACCCGAATTGCCTTTTCGCCGCATGGAAATTGACGGATTTGAGGTGTGGATTGGTAAAAATGCCCGCAGTAACGATTTGCTCACGCAGAAGTATGCCTACAAAGAAGACCTCTGGCTGCATGCCCGCGATGTAAGCGGCTCCCACGTGGTGATTAAATACAAAGCAGGCAAACCCTTTCCGCCGCAAGTGATAGAAAAGGCGGCACAACTGGCGGCGTGGCACTCCAAACGGCGACACGAAACCCTATGCCCCGTTATTTACACCCCCAAAAAATACGTGCGCAAGCCCAAAGGAATGCCCGAAGGCGCGGTTGTGGTGGACAGGGAACAGGTGATAATGGTAGAGCCTGCGGCTGAGGTGTAGCTATTTCAAAACATCTACCGTTACCGACTTGCCCCCCTGAATGGTAAAGCGTTTAAACACCGTGTAAACAGCCCCTTTCGCCTCATTTGCCCGAAAAACGATTTTGTAGTTGCCGGGTTGCATGGCAATGTTGGCGACTTTGCCTTCCAGCGTGTAGTTTTCTATCCATTCCTGCCCTTCGGCGTTGAGTTTGTAGAGCGAGGCGATGCCGCTGTAATAATGGTTCAGCGTCAAAATGCCCGGCTGTTCTATGGGGACTTCGGTGGTTTGTCCCTGCCGAACGGTAACGTTGCGCACAAGCGTTCGCGGCGTGGTGAGTACCTCCACATCGTAGTTGCCCGCCAAATAACGCTGCGAAGTACCGACTTCCTGCACGTAGAGTGTTTCGGATTTGCCCGCCTGTCGGATAATGGCTTTCAAGTTGCCGTATTCTTTCGGGGTTTGCATTTTGAACGTCAGCAGTCCCTGCGGTGCGCGAATGCGGATAACGTTGTGTTTACCGCCTTCAATCTGTACGTCTTTTTTCAGGATGACGGGAATGGTACCCACTTCAATATCGTAGTTAATCACCGGGTCAATCACCAGCGTATCGGTACGCCCGCGAGTGTCGCGGAAGTGAATCAGGTCATAAATCGCCTTTCCCGTAACATTGTTGATGAAGGTCATGTTTACATCTTTCTCTATTGGTTTGTCGGCGGCATCGGTGAGTTCTACCGTAACGGTGGTGCGCCCCAGAATCTGCCGCGAAATAGCCCCCAGAATTGCCTGAAAATCGGCGGCACTGCGGGCATCGTATGCCTTACCGACACAGTTAAAAGCAGCCGTGAAATCCTTTCCGACCCCCAACCCGATGATGAAAGGCTTTAATGCGATACCGTTTTTCTGAAGCCCCAAAGAAATGGCGCAAGGGTCGCCGCCGCAGGCTTCTATGCCGTCAGTAATCATGATAATCACGTTGCGGTAGTTGCCTTCAGGCGGGAAATCTTTAATTGCCTGTTCCAGCGAATAGGCAATCGGGGTAGTGCCTTTGGGTGCAATGCGCGTTAGGGCTGCCTTGATTTGCACATGATTATTGGCTGCAAATCCGACTTCCAATTTGGAATCTGTACAGTTTTTTTGCTTGGAATCAAATTGATGCCCATAGACGCGCAGTGCCATTTCCACGTTCGGATTGCGGCGCAGCGAATCCACAAAAGCCGCAATTTTATCTTTGGCAATATTGATTCTCAAGTCATTATCCCATTTAGAGAGCATACTGCCCGAAGCATCCAGCACAAGCAGCAGGCGCGTTTTTTCGGGCATCAACTGCTGCGGACGCTGGGCTTGGGCGGCGGTAGCAAGCCAGCAGAAAAACAATAAGAGTTTCGTCTTCATTAATCAGGAATCATCAGGTTTTGGTGAGATTAAAATTTTGAATACAGCAAATTAGCTATTTGCGGTGTATAAAAGGTTGTATGTAGGTGGATTTTCGGGTGTGGTTTACATACATAGCGAAGGGTTTTACTACATTAAAAAAAAGAAGAGGCTGTCCAAAAAGTCTGGATAGCCTCTAATTAATTGATTATCTTTGCTTTGCAAGCAGTATATAAGTGCATGGGCAAAGTAGTCTTTAAGCAGCGACCGGGCAAAAGTCCCGAACT
>NZ_JAJPRF010000010.1 GCF_021206925.1 Rhodoflexus caldus
TTCGGGACTTTTGCCCGGTCGCTGCTTAAAGACTACTTTGCCCATGCACTTATATACTGCTTGCAAAGCAAAGATAATCAATTAATTAGAGGCTATCCAGACTTTTTGGACAGCCTCTTTATTTTTTTAGGGATACATCAGCACACGGCTTTTGGAGATAAATTTGCACAGACCTGCCTAATCCGCCTGAATCCGTATTCCCCAAAAAAATCTGCTGTAAATTGATTACTTAATTTCTGTCAAAAATTTTTTCACCGCCTCAACGGTTATGGTTGGGTTTTCTTCCATAGGTACATGCCCCAGCCCTTTGAATATAACAAGCGTATCGTTTGGTAAGTCGCGGTGGAATTTGTAGGCGCACTCAACGGGAATCAGCAAATCGCGGTCGCCCCACATAATCAGCGTTGGCATGTTTAATTTTTTCACTAACAGTGTATCGGTAGGTTTACTCATGCTGCTCATTCTATCAACAAAAGCGCGGCGGTTGCCCGGGTGCAGGCTCAGTTCATAATAGCGGTCAATTACTTCATCGGTAACTAAGGAAGGGTCGCCGTAAACATTGGCTACACTTTTTTCAATGACCGAACGCGGCAGTACATAGCGGACAAGGTCTTTTACTACGGGCACGGTTGCCAGCCTGAAAGCTACGGGCGATTCTCTGCGGGTAGTTTTGCTTGCCGGATAGCCGCCAGCATCTACCAGAATCAAAGCAGCTACACGGTTGGGGTGTTGCAAGGCATAATTCCATGCAATGCTTCCACCAAGCGAATTACCGCCCAAAATACATTTATCAATGCGGAGTTGATTTAAAAAATCATTGAGGAAAGACACATAGGCAGCCATGGAATAATCACCTTTGGGATGAGGCCCTGTGAGCCCGTAGGCCGGTAAGTCTAAACGCACCACCCGACGATTGGCTGCAAGCATTGTCGCCCAACCATCCCATGTGTGCAGGCTTGCACCCGTTCCATGCAACAATACAATGGGCGTAGTGTCTTGCGCATTCCCTTCGGTGCGGTAGTGCACTTCCATGCCCTGTACTTCAACAAAGGCTGAAGGCGGCTGTGCATATTTTTGTCGCAGCGTTTCTTTGGGCAAGTCGTTTTTCCAAAACCACGCCAGCAACAGCAAGATAAGAACTGCCAATCCGCCAATCAGACGGAGAAGCCATTTCAGAAGTGTTTTCATTGTCAGAGAAGAAATGATTGTTCGTGGAAAAATTCTGCCATGCGCATACCGACTTCCGACGGCATTTCTGCCTGAATAAAGTGTCCGGCATCTAAACTTACCAACTCAAAAGATTGAAAACATTGTTCTGCACCTTTCAGGTAGTCGGCTATAATGACAATATCGCGGCTGCCGTGGATATAGAGGCAGTCCATGGGAATAATCGTGCGCGATTCCATAAGTTGCTGCCAGCGCGGCAGGTCGTGGGCGTACATTGTGCGGTAGTAGTTCGAGCTTGTGGCGGCTGTTCCCGGGATTTTGAAAGTACGCACATATTCTTGCAACACATCTTCAGGGAAAGGTTGGCGATGTGCCAGCCGCAAAAAGTGTCGCAGCCAGATTTCTTCATTGCCCGTAATCATGGCTTCGGGTAGTTGGGGCTGCTGCATGAAGGATTGATACCAGTAAAAAGTCATGCCTTTTTCCTTGATGGCCTCGCGGGCGGCATTGTTGCCGATGGCATTGTTGATGATATTAATGTTCATCAAGCAGAGGGCTGCCACACGTTCGGGGGCTGCCAGTGCGACTTCTTGTGCTATTACGCCTCCCCAATCGTGCCCTGCAAGGAAAAAATTATCAACGTTAAGTGCGTCCGCAATGGCAAGTACATCCTGTGCAAGGTTTTCTTTGCTGTAAGCCGAAAGTTCCATAGTGCGCTCCGATTCGCCCATTCCGCGCAGGTCGGGGCGTATGACGCGGTAGGTGCTGAGTTGAGGCAACAGGGCTTCCCACGTGTAAGAAGTTTCCGGCCATCCATGTAAAAGTATAACGACAGGCTTATCAGGTTCGTTTGTATCCCGCACGAAGAAATGGCCTCTTGGTGTCAGTAAGAGTTGATTGTTCATACAGTTGTTTCATTTTCATGGAGAGCAAGGATATAAAAAAAGCGCCGATGAAACAATAACATCGGCGCTTTGCATAAAGAAGGCTTAAATTATCCCAATTTGAAAACAATCGGAAGTACGATACGCTGCTTCACGGGGCGGCCGCGCTGCTTGCCGGGCTTCCATTTGGGTGCATTTTCGAGTACGCGAACGGCTTCTTCGTCGCAACCTGCGCCAATGCCTTTTACGGCTTTAACGTCGGTGATGCTGCCGTCTTTTTCTACAACGAACTGTACAAATACTTTACCTTCCACACCCATACGACGAGCTTGTGCAGGGTATTTGAGGTTTTTACTAACATACTTGAGGAAGGCTTCCATACCGCCAATAGGCTCGGCACCTTCTTCTACGATAGTGAAAATTTCTTCCACTTCCTCCTCTTTTACGGGAGCCGCTTCAACAACTTTCACTACTTCTTGCTTTTGAACAACGGTGTTTTGGTTCACCTCTACGTTCAAATCCACTTCCAAATCCTGCTTGATGTCCTCTTCATCGGGAACTTCCACGATTTCAGGGGCAACGATTTTAGGTGGTGGAGGTGGTTTTTGCTCGGTAGGAGGGATTTCCATTACTTCTTCCGCTACGTCCTGCAATGTACCAAGGCTTGCAACCTTAGCTTCATCGTAGGTTTTCCACTCAAAAGCGGTCAAAATGATACCAAGGCTGATAGCCATGCCGATGGTGAAAATCGGGCCGGCGTAAGATTTGTGGATGTCCACATCTTCATACTTCTTGGTGATGCCATCATGCACAATATTGGAGGTGATAATTTCCCGCCTGTTATTGTCCATGATTCTGTTGAACAAGAATATCAATCCCGCAATGAGCGCGGCGATTAATACTCCGATAATGAGTACTACAGACATGTTTTTTCGGTGTTAAACAGTAAATAATAGCCTTCAATCCCAAAACTAAGGTTCTGCCGAAGAAGTTCCAAATTTTTTTTGGACTATTTTGTAATCAGCAGCATGGCTTTTTGCTCTATTTTCCTGCCGGTTTTGTCTTCTGCCTGAATTACAAGGGCATAGGTTCCGGTGGGTACCGTAACGCCTTTGTAGGTGCCGTCCCATCGCTCGTCGGGGTTTTCGGAGTAGTAAATCAGTTCGCCCCAGCGGTTGAAAATTTGGAGATGAAACTTGTCTATGAATCGGGCAGTTACACCGAAGGTGTCGTTCAGGCCGTCGCTATTGGGGCTGAAGGCCGTAGGATAGGTGAGGATTGCATTAATGCGCAGTCGTACAATATTGGTGTATAATGCCACAACGCCCCCTCGCGTATTGACCAACGCAATCAGGCGAAAACGCAGCACTTGGTCGCTGAAATTGCTGACGGGCAGGAACATGGAAGTGCGTGAGGTAGGGCGAAAAATATTAACGGTTCTGTCGTTTTCGTCCAACTGTTCAATAATATAGTTTACCGTGCCATAGCCGAGCAGTTCCTGCCAGTTGAATAAAACGCTGTCGCCGCTGATTTTTCCGTTGAGAACGGTGGTACAGAAAAGCTCTGTCCAAGGGGCTTGATTGCCGCAATTATCTACATAGGACAATTGGTAACAATAAGCATCGCCGGCAGTAAACACGTTGTTGTCTATGTAGGGCGGGCTGGTTTGATTGAGGGTGATTTGTTGTGTCGGTTGCCCGGGCGCAATTTTGCGCAACAGTACGCTTGCTATACGGGTGCGTTCGGGCTGTCGCCAGGTAATCAACACCTGTTCGTTGGCAACCGTAGCCAGTGTTTCAGTAAACCTTTTCGGGTCGGAGTCGCGGCTGGTAGTAATGCAGACCTCCTGCGATACCGACAAGGCTGCGCCATTGTAGTAACGGGCTTCTAAGCGATAGCAATATTGCGTGCCGCAGGTGATGTCGCGGTCTTCAAATTGCAAGGTGTTTTGTCCTGTCCACTCACCAATTTTCACGCCGTTTCTGAACAGCGTGTAAGAGGTAAAGCCTACGTGCAGCGGTGCACTCCAATTGATGCGGTTCAGTTCGCGCAGCGGCGTTACCCGCACCGTATGTGTACCCAAGAGGTTAAAATAATTGACCGGCGTATTAGGTGTGCAGGGATTGACGGCTTCTATGGCATAAGTGTAGCGGTCAAAAGCTGAAGTAATATCCGGAGAAGTAAAGGAAGTGCTGCCTGCTGCCAGATTAAAGGTTTTAACGCTGTTGTCTGACGAATTAACCTGCCGCAGCCTGTAATTGAACCCTGCCGGCAGTGTATAATTGACGCGGGCGCGCCCATCGGGCAGTACGGTTACGGCACTGAGCGTAGGTGCGGGTATTTGTGTTACCACATTGACGCGTTGCGAAGCGCTTCCGCAAGTAATATTTTGCCCTGTAATGCCTTTAACGGTTATGTTGAAGCTACCCTCCGCGCTGTAACTGTGTTGTTTTGTATCGCCGCCTTTGGCGTTGGTTGTTGCGCCGTCGCCCCATTCAATTTCATAATCAGGGAAAACCGTATCGGTAATTTCTACGCTGACGCTCCGATTGCTGCAAGTACTTACGCGGAAAGTAGGATTGCGCGGTTCAATAACAGTCAGCTCGATGGGTTGCGAAATATTGCCGCCGGAACCAAGCGTGTTTAATCCTTGCCTGATGAGGTATTTACCCGGACGAGTGAACGTGAAACTTTTATCGAGCCGCAGTTGCCCGTCGCCGTAGTCATAAACCACAAGATTGGGAGGCGCACCCGAGCAGTCGGTTGGTGTAACGGTAGCAGGGGCACAAACAACTGTTGCAGGTAGTCGGAAGCAAGGCTGCACACCTGTTTGCGCATAAGCAACTGCCGATAACCATAGGCAGCCTGCTGAGGCGGCTGCCGCTAATAACAAACGCTGATAGATTTTTTGCATGAGTGATGGTATCATTCAGGAAGTAACGGGTGCGGCAAAAGCAGTCGCCTCCCGCAACTTACAGCCTTTTGCAAAAATAGTGCACATCATTTATCGGGCGGGTAAAACAAAAATGCTTCATAGCAAATTATTAAATGTAACGTAATTTTGTGAAGTCCTTCTTTACCACTTTTCATGAAACTCAATTTACAACACAAAGAGTCGTTCAGCAGTCGTCATATTGGACCCGATGCGGCACAAATCGAGAGTATGCTGCGTGTGATTAAAGCACCTTCGGTAGATGCTTTGATAAATGAAACCATTCCCGGAGGCATTCGCAGCCGTAAGGCAATGAATTTGCCGCAGCCGCAAACCGAGGCAGAGTTTCTGGCATCGTTCAAAGAGATTGCCTCCAAAAACCGCATTTTCAAATCGTTTATCGGTTTGGGGTATCATCCTTGCATCACTCCTAATGTGATTTTGCGGAATATTTTGGAAAATCCGGCATGGTACACGGCTTACACGCCCTATCAGGCCGAAATTGCACAGGGGCGTTTGGAGATGCTGCTCAATTTCCAAACCATGGTGATTGACCTGACAGGCATGGAAATAGCCAATGCGTCATTGCTGGATGAGGCTACGGCAGCAGCAGAGGCCATGGCATTGCTCCATGCGGTTCGCCCCAAAGAAAAGAAAGATGCGCATAAATTTTTTGTGTCCGACAATTGTCTGCCGCAAACCATTGATGTGTTGAAAACCCGTGCGTATCCGCTGGGTATTGAGTTGGTGATTGGCGACCATTCTACTTACGATATTACCGACCCGCTGCTGTTTGGGGTTTTGTTGCAATACCCGGGTGCAAACGGCAAGGTAGAAGACTATACCGACTTCATCACCGCCTTGCACGAGCAGCATGTGAACGTTGCCGTTGCAGCCGATTTAATGGCGCTCACGCTGCTGAAATCCCCGGGCGAAATGGGTGCTGATGTGGTTGTGGGCTCTGCCCAACGCTTTGGCGTACCTATGGGCTACGGCGGCCCTCATGCGGCCTTCTTTGCTACGAAAGAAGAATACAAGCGCCAGATTCCGGGACGCATCATCGGGGTTTCCAAAGATGCCAACGGTAAAGTTGCCTACCGCATGGCGCTGCAAACCCGCGAGCAGCACATCCGCCGCGAAAAAGCCACCTCCAATATTTGTACCGCGCAAGTATTGCTGGCCGTTATGTCGGCAGCTTATGCGATTTACCATGGCCCCGAAGGTCTGAAAGCAATTGCAACCCGTATTCATGGGCTGACCGTACTGCTTGCCGATGCGCTTCGCTCCATTGGTTTTCAGGTGAAGCATGACCAGTTTTTTGATACGCTGCAAATTACCAGTACCCCCGGCTTTACGGAGAGCATTCGGGAGTTTGCCGAAAAACTGCACATCAATTTGCAGTACGACTTAGCACCGCCTCATATCGGTATTTCCTTGAATGAGACGACTACCATAGAAGACGTTGCCGACCTGATTCGCATTTTCTCGGGCTCTCGCGATTTAAGCTATATCTACGACATTGAGAGTAAGCAAGACGAAATGTATTCGCCCATAAGGCCCGAATTGCTGCGCCATACGCCTTACCTGACCCATCCGGTGTTTAATACGTACCACTCGGAGCATGAGATGTTGCGCTATCTGAAAATGCTGGAAAACAAGGACTTATCGTTGGTGCACTCCATGATTCCGCTGGGTTCATGCACCATGAAGTTGAACGCTACGGCTGAAATGATACCCGTAACATGGCCCGAAATGGGCAGCCTGCACCCGTTTGCGCCCGTAGAGCAAGCACAGGGCTATGCGCAAATCTTTAAAGACCTTGAAAAGTGGCTGTGCGAAGTAACAGGCTTTGATGCAGTTTCTTTGCAGCCCAATTCAGGTGCACAGGGCGAGTATGCCGGTCTGATGGTGATTCGCGCTTATCACCACGACAGGGGCGACTATCACCGCAACGTAGCCCTCATCCCAACTTCGGCACATGGAACAAACCCTGCCAGCGCCGTAATGGCCGGTATGAAAGTGGTGCTGGTGAAGTGCGATGAAAACGGCAACATTGACGTAGAAGACTTGAAAGAAAAGGCAGCGGCACACAGCAAGGAACTTGCCTGCCTGATGGTTACGTATCCTTCTACGCACGGTGTGTTTGAAGAAGAAATTAAGCAAATTTGCGATATTATTCACCGCAATGGCGGACAGGTTTATATGGATGGAGCTAACATGAACGCACAGGTAGGCCTGACAAGCCCTGCCAATATTGGTGCGGACGTTTGCCACCTGAACCTCCACAAAACATTCTGCATTCCACACGGCGGCGGCGGTCCCGGCATGGGGCCTATTGGTGTGGCAAAACATTTAGCACCTTACCTGCCCGGTCATGTATTTGTAAAAACAGGTGGGGAAAAAGCCATTACCGCAGTTTCAGCCGCACCTTTTGGCAGTG
This sequence comes from Rhodoflexus caldus, assembly GCF_021206925.1. Taxonomy (NCBI): domain Bacteria; kingdom Pseudomonadati; phylum Bacteroidota; class Cytophagia; order Cytophagales; family Thermoflexibacteraceae; genus Rhodoflexus; species Rhodoflexus caldus. The sequence goes on from NZ_JAJPRF010000010.1 coordinate 7,424, forward strand.
CCAGCATTTTGGCTATATCCTACGCCTATATTGCCATGATGGGCGCGGAAGGCATCACTCGTTCAACAGAAATTGCCATTCTGAATGCTAACTATATCAAAGACCGTTTGGCAGAGCACTATCCTATCTTGTATCTGGGCAAAAACGGTCGCTGTGCACATGAAATGATTATTGATTGCCGTCCGTTTAAGCAGGCAGGCGTAGAAGTGGAAGACATAGCCAAGCGCTTAATGGATTATGGTTTCCACGCTCCTACGGTATCTTTCCCTGTGGCAGGCACAATGATGATAGAGCCGACAGAAAGTGAAACACAGGAAGAACTTGACCGTTTCTGTGATGCGATGATAGCCATTCGTGCCGAGATTGCTGAAATAGAATCGGGCAAAGCCGACCGCACCAATAACGTGTTGCACCACGCACCGCATACGGCGGAAGTTATCATGTCCGACAGTTGGGACAGACCTTATTCACGTGAAAAAGCCGCCTATCCGCTGCCGTATATCCGCACGGCGAAATTCTGGCCGTCAGTCAGCCGTATAGACAATGCCTTTGGCGACAGAAACTTGGTATGCAGTTGCTTGCCTGTTGAAATGTATGAAACGCAGGCGGTATAAACCATTCACAGAATAAGCGCAACGTCGGTTGAACTATTTTTCAACCGACGTTATTTTTTTGTTTCTATTACTGTATTTGATTGCAAAGTTTTAAGATTAGGCAGTTTTGATGTTATTCTAATTATTGTCCTGCTAATCAATTAGTTGTAAAAAGAGGCTTGTTTTGGTTGCCCATTGGTGGTGCAAATGCCTTCATGCGGCATAGAGCTATGTACTGAATCCTGTTTAAAAAACCCTTTTTAAATAAAATCCGGTGCTTTATTTGATTTTTACAACCTTTTCAAACTTTGTATGAAAGCGTAAAGTTTACATGCTTTTTTCGCGTTTAACAATGCATATGCGCTTTTTTAGCTTGAAAAAGAGCTTTTTTACAGGCATAATACAGTGTGTGATTTGATTGTAAAAACCAATTTTTTGCTAAAAAAGCGAATTTTACTTTTTTAAAGTACATATGTTTTTAAAACACCAATAATGCCTCTCTATCAGTATATCTGATTGCATATTTTTACGTTAGTATTGTACAGGAAAACTCCTTAGGTAACACACTTTAGTTTACTTGCCACTACTTGCTATTGACTATACCATTACTGCTCATACCATGAAAAGTACAGCACTTTCAAGTATGCTGTTATTTGCCGTTTTATTTCTGGCAAATCAAATATCAGCCGCTGATTATTATTGGGTTCATCCGGGCACTGCATCAGCCAATTGGGGCGATGCGGCCAACTGGCGCACCACTTCGGGAGGGGGAACTGCTCATGCTACGCCGCCCACCGCAGCAGACAATGTGTTTTTTGATGCCAATTCATTTGCGGTAGCAGGCAGAACCGTTGTTGTAAACGTAGCCGCTGTTTGTGCCAATATGGTGTGGACAGGTGCAACCAATGCCCCTACGTTTGCTATCAACAATCCGCTTACTATCCATGGTAATCTGACCTTTATTACGGGCATGACGGTAAGCGGTACAGGAGTAGTAACATTTACCGGGGCTAACCCGCAAACGATTACAATGGCAGGCCGAACTTTTGGCGGCGATGTGTTTTGGACAAAAGACACCGGCTCAACTGCTACACTTGCCGATGCCTTTGCCACCAACGGAGCGTTTATTTTGCAACAAGACGGTGATTTTGCCAGTGCCAGCCAAAACATTACCTGCCAGCGTTTTGAGATGGTAAATGTAGGCACGGCCAATATGGGTACGAGTACCATTAATATTACCGGTGCTTCCAATACGCCGCCAAGCCTTGATTTATCAGGCGGCGGCACTATTACCCTTGCAACGGCTACCTTGAATTTCAGTAATACAACGGGAGGAACAACCACCCGACTTGTATTGGGCGACAATGCCCGCAATAATGGCAATATCGCCATTGCAGGGGCTGCCGCTTTGAAAAATGTTATCATGGAAGGTTCTGAAAACCACCAGATAGTGGCTTTGAATATTGGCAGCAATGTGAATTTCTCTCAAAGTACTCCCGGATTTAATTATACTTATAACAGCATTACCGTAGCAGCATCTACTGTAGCCGGTGCAGGTGTAAATTTTGAATCAACGACTGCCGTAACAGGCACTACTACCGTTGGCAACCTCAATGCCGTTACTTTCAAAGGAGGAAATACCTCTCTGACGGGTGCTGTTTCTTTCGGGAACGGTAACACGGTGTCTTTTCAAAATACGGGTACGGTTGTTTTTGGTAATACCGCTACATTGACTGCCACCGCAGCAACTACGCCACCATCTACGCTAACTTTTGCCAATACGGTTACTAACGTAACGCATACGGGAACTGTAACGCTGGGCGGTGTTGCGGGAAGTACGATTCAGTACAATAACACAGGAACGGTAACTTTTTCAGGGCAAACCAATCTGACCGGTGCCAATGCGCCGAACTTTAACACATTGACTTTTGCCAATAGCGTAACCAATGTTACTCATAATCAGGTGGTAAATTATGGTGCCAGAGCCAATGTAACGTACAATAATACGGGTAATGTGGCTTTTAATAATAACCTGATAGGTGGTAACTCCAATACCGTACAGTTTAATAATGCAGGTACAGTAACCGTAACAGGTACAACGAATTTTGCCAGTGGTGCCGTACCTGCCACATCAGTTACTTTTGCCGCCACAGTTACTAACGTAACGCATACAGGTGCTGCAACCTTTGGAGGAACCGCAGGTAGCACTGTGCAATACAGCAATACAGGTTCAGTATTATTTAGTGGTAATACTACCCTGACCAGTGCTAATGCGCCTAACTCTAATAATCTGACTTTTGCGAATAGCGTAACTACGGTTTCTCACAGAGGCAACGTATCATTCAACAACCGCGCGCTTGTCAATTACAATAACAGTGGCATTGTTCAGGTGAGAACAACGGCACCCACATCAGGTATCAATTTTAATGCAGGAGCAAATACCCAAGTTAATTTAAACAATACGAATAACTTCATTGTCTCAGGCAACGTTGATTTTGGCACAGGCAGCGTCCTTACTTGCAACAATACGGGCAATGTAGACTTTGGCGACAGCGATGCTGCTGTTGAAACTTTCCGTTTACAGGCTACTTCAACCTTAAATGTAAATGCCACTGTTCAAAATGTGCGATTCTGGGGCAATATTATTGGTGCAGGGGACAACAACACCACATTTAACTTTCAGCAAATCGGTGATTTGCAAATTGACCAAGATGTGTTAGTGGGTAATACAGTGTCGTTTACTACCAATGCCAGTGTGAAAAATGTATCCATCGGAAGAGATGTAACTTTCGGTACGGATGCAACTTTCACCATGAACAATAACGGTGCTTTTACCATTGGTCAGAATACTACTTTCGGCAATAATGCCAATATCAATTTTGGAGGAACTGTTACCAATGCGGTGCTTTCCAGTAATTTGAGTTTAGGAAGCAACAACAAAGCAACGTTTGGCAATGCAGGAAATGTTGAAATCTATGGAGACGTAACTTACAATGGCGGCGGTAGCAATATTCAATACAACAATGGCGGCACGGTTGATTTCGGCGGAACAGTAACAGGTACGGGTATTACGGGCACGCTTGCCGTAACTTTTGCCAACGGTGGCAGCACGGCCTATAACGACGCAGTAACTCTTACTACCGCTGCCGGCCCGGGAAACAGCATCACATATCTTTTTGCCGGCAGCCAAACAGCCAATATCAGTGCCGATTTTACGGCTACCGGAGCTTGCGACAACTTAATTACTCTGGGCAGAACAGGTTCGGGCAGTGCGCTACTTAACCTGACCGCCGTTCCACCGCATCGCAACTGGGTGCGTGTGAGTGTGTCAAATATTGATGCCTCTTCAATTGCCAACAATATCCGTGCTTATGCCTACACCGATGGCGGCGGCAACAGCGGCATTGACTTTAAAAACAACAGTACCTCAGCTAACCGCACGCTCTACTGGGTAGCAGGTGACCCTGCCCGAACAGCTACTACTAACACGCTTTGGAGCAATGCCAACAACTGGTCGTTTGAGCCGGATGAATTTATTCCTGCCGTATGTATCCCGACGGTGGCCGATTCGGTGGTATTCGGGCATCACGATATTTCATTTTCGCCTGCCCGTGCAACGGTAGATGTGGACGGCAACTATGCCGTAGCAGGTATGCGCTGGTCTGCTACCGACGTAACACCTGCTAATCCGATTTTGCGCAGTATAGGCGGAACTACCCGCGCGCTGACCATCGCCGGTGCATTTGACTGTTACCGCGCAGCCGGTGCGGTTACTTTCCAGAATGAAAGTGCGGCCAATCGCTTGAACTTTACCTTTACGGGAGCAAGAAGAACACCTGCCAACGGTTGGAACGAAATTAGGAGCGGCGGAGTGAATTTCCCTCGCGAAGTAGTGTTCAACGGCAACGCCAATAACACTCGCTGGCGGTTAATTGACAATTTCAGTGCGCGCATAGATGCAGGGGCAAACCCTGTTAATAACGGTTCAGTGTATTTGCAGCGCGGCGTATTTGATACCAACGGACAGAATTTAATATTGGGTAGATTTAATGCTAACCGTTTTGGCAGCACCGGAGCACCTTATGTCAATACAGACTTTACGTCTCCGCGCGAACTAATTATCAGCGGTAATTCGCGTTGGACAATACAAGGACGTACCGGAGGCATTACAGCCGGCTCTGTACCGGACAATCCGGCAATGGACTTGCGCGGCAACGGGTTTGTATTCAATACGCCTTCTCCTGCGTCCTACTGGTATTTCTCAGGTGCTAATAATGACAGCACTGCCAATACAGAAGGCCAGTGGGTAGAAATTAACTTAGCAAGGAGTGCCAACGTGGCGCGTGAAGTACCCAATATCGGGGTAGGCTATCGCCATACAGACATTGATTTTCATGTAGATAACCAACTTACCCCTTTCTATTTCCGTGAGCTGCGTTTAAGCAATACCCCCGCACCTCCGAACCGCCAGATATACATCCAAACATGGAATGATAACTCTCCGCAGTTAATTTTCAAGGGTTTGGTAGATTTTGGCAACAATACCAACGTAAACCCCAATAATAATGTCGGTACGGTTATCAGGGGGCCGCATCTCCCCCCTGCCGATGCGGCGTGGAGCAATATCAGCCGTTTTGAAAAACAGGTGATTATCGGCAATAATTCGCAAGTGCCTTTCTGGGGCAACTACCGCTTTGATGGCCCCATTACCGTTGGCGAACTTTCCCGTGTGTGGTTTTCCAGAAATAACGGAGGGGAGTTAACTGCTCCTTTGGGTAACCGCTATCGCTTTAACGATAATGTTACTTTGGGTAAGGCCTCTATTGCTTACTTCTACGGCAGAATAGAGTGGCCGATAGCCGGTAAAACGCTTTCCATTGGCGAAGATGCATTGGCTTATGTAGGCGATGTACCTTCTACCATTACCTTCCCGACAGAATATGGCAATAACACTTGGCAAAATATAGTGCTGGGGCATCAGGGCAGGCTTATATTAAACAACGGTGAAGGAGGCGGTGTAAACGTAGAAAATAACATCATTGCAAACCTTACTTTTGGCGAGTTCTCGGTAGTAGAACTAAATACGGAAGTGAACTTAACCAACGGTTCTTCCAATCCGCAGACCCGCATTACGGGAACGATGTCGGCCAGTTTCAGCGGTGCATGTTCAAGCTGGGCAACCCTGCGGTCAATAGTGGACGGCAAGCAAGCCGACCTGATTGTGAACAGTGCCCAGACAATCAATGCGCTGGTAGTAAAAGATGTAAAAGTGGTAGAAAATGTGCCGGGCATAGATTTGACCGTTAATGCAGGTGCTGATGCGGGTAATAACTCGGGGACAAGCAGCTTGCTATTCACGGGTGCACGCTTAGGGCGCAACTTCTACTGGGTAGGCGGTACAAATAAAAACAAAACGCTGAATACCTTCCGCAAAATCAGTGATACCAACTACGATGGCATACCTGATGACAACGGCGACAATGTGCTGTGGAGCAATCCTGCCAACTGGTATTCGGAAGATGGTACGCTGCCGCGCCGCACTACCTTGACTGCTGCCATGATTGCGGCAGACAACCAGTGTATTCCGACCATTATTGACAACGTTTACTTCTTAGACGACTCATTCAAAGGAGGCAATAACACGGGTAGTATTTTCCAAAATCGCCGCAACGTGCTGGTAGATATTCCGCAGGCACAGGCACGCAATTTTGAGTGGTACATCACCGCCGCTGCTTTTACTCCTTCAGGCAACACGGGTGCAGGTTTTATAGCCAACTGCACTGTCTGCGGTGGCCCCGCCCGATTCACAAACGAACAACAGCCCATTCTGCCTACTACCGAAATACAGATTGCCGGTAATTTGCGCTGGGTTGCGCCTGGTGGTACACTCAGTACAGATGTATTACCGATATCAGAAACTGTGCTTCGCAACGATTTTATTGCCCGTTTCAGTTTTATTGGTAGTGGTACGCCACAATCAGGCCCGGGTACAGGCCCAACCGTCCACACCATAGAGTCTAACGGTCAGCGTTTTGCAGGCGAAGTATTGTTTGACAACCGTTACAGCACTTGGACACCCATAGACCCGATGGATTTAAACAGCCATCGTCATCAAACGTCATACCCCGTTCCACCTGCAACCGTACCGGGAGCTGCAACACCGTGGTCGCGTGCCAGCATTATTATCAATCAGGGGGCTTTGGATATGGGCAGTGCTGCTTACAAAGCAGGTACTCCACGCAGAATTAATTTGGAAGGCGATTGGACAATCAGCGCGCTGTTTGAGCATGCGCATTTTGACGCATCCACCAGTGAGGTAGTATTTGACGGCTCGGCAAATGGGGCAGCCAATGCCAATAATGCCAACATTATCATGAACGAAAATATTCGCATACCTGCACCTGCTCAACCCGTCAATAGCCCTACCAATGACCCCAACAGAGATTACGACCCTACTCGTCGTCGTTTTTATGACTTAACCATTAATAAGCGCCAAAACGACTGGGACGTGCGCGTATTAAACTCTCCCGTGTCAGTATTGCGCAACATCTACGTGCAACAAGGTCGCTTGTGGGACAATGACGAAGGCGGTTCTGTTCCCATGCAGATTAAAGGCAAAATCAGCGGTACAGGTACTTTCCGCATGGATGGAGGCACTACGTTGAATCTGGGCAGCAGCACGTGGGCGGGAGTAAACAATCGGTACGGCGCACCTGCCTACAATTGGGGAACAGAATTCCCTGCGGCGGTCAATGGTTATCCGACCACCTTCCCGTTGGGTTACACAAAAGCCGATATTACGTTGGCAGCTACCAGCAACGTGCGATACTGGCAAAATGGTCATCAGAATGTTTCTATTGTGCCCGATTATGGCAATATTGAGTTTTTTGGCCATACAGCTCCGACAGACTTCGGAACTAACTGGGATAATCTGCGCAAGCGCCATCTGATGCGGGAAAATGTTACAGGCAATGTAAACTATGCAGGCGGCAACCACTCGCCCGGTGCAGCATCTGTGCCTGTATTTACACCAACCAATGGCGGTACTTTGACCGTACAAGGCAATTGGGCACAAAACGGTGGCATTGATTTTCTTGATAACGGCAATCAGATTAACCTGACAGGCGCTAACCCTACATTCACCGTAGGCGCGTGGGCAATTCTGACCTTAGGTTCCGGCTTAGACGCGTTGTCTCTGGATGCTTTGAACAGAACGGTGCCTTTGGTAAACCATGCAACTACTTTCCCTACGGGCACGCCAACACTTGTGCTTGATGACAACAGTATTGTGAATTACAATGCTGGGGCAGACCAAACAGTCAAAGGATTAAATGGCGGTGGAAATGCTGACTATGGTCATTTGTTGATAGCCAACCGCGACCGCTCAACTGCTGCGCCACTGCCTTCATTGGTTCGCAAAACGCTGGATGCAGCGGTCAATGTGCGCGGTCAGTTACGTATATATCCCAATGCACATCTGATGGATAATGGCAATCAGATTACAATGACGGCAGGAGGCAGATTGCACATGTACCGCGTATTGCCCGCTGTGAACAACGGAACTGTGGCAGCTAATATCAACGGTCTTTTGGACTTATACGATTTACGTACACTGCCTACAAACAATGGCGTTACTACCGGAAGCCATTTTACAATGATAAACAGCGAAAGCCGCTTAACGTTGGGCAACGCCACTACTGCTACGACTTTCCCTGCGAACGTGCCCAACACCAATGTGTTTTTACAGGGGCGTACAACTATTGTTTACAATGCAGGCATACCGCAAAATATCCGCACCTTTACCGATGCTTCGGATAGTACCCGCATCTATTCCAATTTGGTACTGGTAAACCCCGCTGCGAGTGCTACGGCTCCCATCAATAAAACTGCCGTACAAGAAACAGATTCCGGTGCTGCTGCACAGGCAGCTAATGCGGCAGGTGATGCTACCGTCAATTTTCAAATGAAAGGCGATTTGATTATCGCGCCCAATAACAGCTTTGTGGACAATGGTTATCAGGTACGCGATGCAAAGAACGTGAATAACGAAGGCCTTTTCCGTATGCCGGTACTGAAAGCTACTGCCGATGCGATTACGCCTACGGGCGGGCGCACCACGCTGGCAGGCGGCAGTAATACCACGGGTGTCAATGGGGTGAGCCGCATTATACTGGGCACAGCTACAATTGCCACGCAGTTTCCTGCTAATTTTGTTGATGCAGAGATTAACTTTGAAATAGCTCCCGCCAGTGGCCTTTATGGCAATGTGGTGTATAACAGCGGCCGCCGCCAGACTATTAGAGCGTTAAATGACAATACAGGGGGAAGTGTTCGCACCTATGCCAACCTGACGCTGACCAATCCAAGCGATGTTCCCAATGGCCCTGTACCAAAAACTTCAGGCGGTTCATTCCGTGTGCGGGGTACTATTACCATCAATCCCAATAATAACCTGCGATTGGTCAATGGGCATGTGATTACACCAACGGTAGTATCTTCCAGTGTGCCGCGCCTGCACATGTTTTCAGCAGTGGCCACAGCGACAAGCGGTACAGCCATCGCCCACAACGACCAGAACATCGGCGGCGCGGGCGCGGTCAATGGGCCTGCCATTTTTACGCTTGGCAACAGAGATAATGGGAATGGAATTTTCCCTGTATTCCCTGCCTACAATGCCACGCACTTGTTTTTAGAGCAGGGTACTACCATTGCCTATAACTTTAGCAATAATGCAAGCACGGTGGCCTCACCTGCCAACCAGAACGTACAGGCATTGGGCAACGCCGCCGATGCGCAGGCAACGTATGCCAACTTGTGGCTGACCGCGCCGCAGACTGTCGCGAATCGTCCGAACGAAGTGGTTTCCAAAACCATAGTAGCAGGTACAGTAACAGGTGGTGGTGCTACGGGCTTTACGCAAAACCGTGTGCGCGGCTCATTGGTAATAGCGCCACTGGTCAATCTGGTAGATGGAGGCATCCAAATCAACGGCACAGGCAGCGCGGCGCAGGACTTCCGTATGTTTGCCACTACTGCCTCAACTATTGCTTATATGAACACCGCGGCGGCTCACGGGCTTCCATCCTTGCCTGCCAGCTATGCACCTACTGCCGTGTTTGAATCCATTGCCTATGGCACTGGCAGTATCTTATACGGGGCAGGCAGCGCACCCACAGCAGCCTCCGACGGTGCATCGGCGCTGACCTTGGGCAATCCGACCACGGCTACCCTGTTCCCAACCTTTACGGGCGCGAATGGTTTTGTAGATGCAAACATCCAGATGGACGCGGATACCTATGTGCGCTACAATGCGGGCGTTGCTCAAACCATCCGCGGTTTGTTTGGTGCAACCTTAGGCGCATTGAACAACTATGCTAATGTTGAATTGGTGAATCCTGCGGCAACGGGCACGGCAGTAAAAACCCTGAATGGCGACATGCGCATCCGCGGCAATCTGATGGTAGGTGGCAGAGTAGCAGGGAACCGCTTTTTGACAACTATCAACTACGCATCTTTTGGACAGCCCAATGAACTCGCGACGGCTAATAACAACATCAATATTCAGGGCAATTGGATAGTATTCAGCACCGGCAATCGCAATACGCTGAACAGTACTTTTGATTTTTCGGGAACGGCGAACACCATCAATAACCTGTTTACTGTCGGAACAGGCACTGTAACGTTTGAAGGTGGTAATCGTGCACAGATATTAGCCTCCGGTAGCGTGGTGAGCGGTACGGGTACAGGCTTTACGCAAACCGTGTCTAACCGATTCCATAATGTAGTGATAAATAAAGGCACGGCAGGCTCAGTTAATGGCCGCACAGTATATCTGCGCGAAGACCCCATGCTCATCCAACAAACCGCAACCTTTACCAACGGTTTCTTCTGGAGCAATGCCGACGGGACAGAAAACAGCGGCACGCCAAACCGTCAGGACGATGACAACCAAATTACCTTCCTGAACAATCCGGGGGTGATACAGGTACTGGGGCCGGGCACTTTTGCAGGCGCGCAAGGGCCTCATAACAACAGCTATGTGGTAGGGGCGGTTCGCAAAATCGGTACGTCGGCCACGGCAGCCAGCGCGGTAGGCGGTGCCAATACCTTTGACTTCCCGATAGGTCACACTCCGTTTGTAACAGGTGCACTGCCCGATACATGGTTGGGCAGAGGCTACTACTACGCTCCATCGGGCGTGTTAGACCTGACCGCCAATCACGATTTTGTAGGGCGTTACTACGGCACCAATGCGAATTTGGCAGGAACGACGATTCCGGCAGGCATCCGTCCGCAGGACTTGACCAATGCGGGTGCAGGCAGCCACTACCCGACCAATGTGAAGCAGCCATCGCTCCGCTTTATCAATGAGAGTGAGTTCTGGACAATTGATTACAGCAACAAAACAGGCCCTGCCACGCCATCAGGTCTTGCATTCCGTGCGAAATTGAGTTGGGACAGCAGCCCGAACCGCACGGCCGTGAATACAAGTTTCTCCTCTGCACCGCTGAAAGTGGCGCACTGGACAAACAAAGGCAGCGGCCTGATGTGGTACGATGAAGGCCGTTCGGCAGCCTTGGGCACAGAGGCAGACGGCAGAGGAGTGCAGGTGTCGCTCTCCACTACCTACAACGGGCCGTTCAACAATGCCGACGATGCAGTCTCCATCCTGCCGATAGAATTGGTGAGCTTCAAGGCACGTGCGGTAGATGCGGAAGGCGACCTTGGAAAAGTGGAAATCACTTGGCAGACGGCATGGGAGCGCGATAACGACTACTTTGAGGTAGAAAAGAGCCGCGACGGCGTAAACTTCCAAAGCATCGCCCGCGTATTACCCAAAGGCAACAACGGCTTCAGCAACAGTATCCAAAACTACGTACACTACGACGAGCAGCCGTGGTTGGGCAAAAACTATTACCGCTTGAAGCAGGTAGATTTTGACGGCACGACGACCTATTCAAAAATAGAAGTAGTCATTTTTGAGCGGAGCGCACTTGCACCGACGGCAGGTAAAATGGAAGTTTACCCCAATCCGTTTGCAAGCAACAGCCAAAGCCTGAAAGTAGTACTTCCTGCGGGTGGCGTAGGGGCAGGCTGGTTAGTGCTTTGGGACATGGCAGGCCGTGAGATGTACCGCGAGCGGATAGAAGAAGGGCAGACTCAGTTGGAAATCATTCCCGAAGAAACACAGGGCAAACTGACCAACGGGGCGTACATCATCCGCGCTATTGGCAGGGATAAAGCCTTTACTGCCAAAGTGGTGGTGGAGTAAATCAATTCTCTTGCTTGTAAACTCCTGTCGGGTTGCCAAAGCCTGACAGGAGTTTTGTTTTTGCGGACTTCAACAAAATTTAATCTGCCAAACCGCACAAACCACCCGATTATGGTTTAATTTCGCCCAATTTTTGGGCTTGTATCAGCAGCGCCTGTTTTTCCTGCCCGAGAAAGTTCCTTTTCATCCATTTTTCCAAGTAAAAATCTGATTTGAGATGCCGAAAAATCAAGACATCAAATCCGTGCTCATTATCGGTAGTGGGCCTATTGTCATCGGACAGGCTTGCGAATTTGACTACTCCGGTTCGCAGGCAGCACGCTCGCTGCGTGAAGAGGGAATCGAGGTTACGCTGATTAACTCTAACCCGGCGACCATCATGACCGACCCGGTTACAGCCGACAATGTGTATTTGATGCCCTTAGAAAAAAAATCCATTGTCAAAATTCTTGAAAAGCACAAAATTGATGCAGTATTGCCCACAATGGGCGGACAAACTGCCCTCAATTTGGCTATTGAATGCGATAAGGCAGGTATCTGGAAAAAATACGGCGTGAAAATTATTGGCGTAGATATCAACGCCATCAACACTACCGAAGACCGCGAACTGTTCCGTAAAAAAATGCTGGAACTCAATGTGAATGTCTGCAAAGGCCGAACCGCAAAGTCGTTTTTGGAGGGCAAGGAAATTGCACAGGAAATCGGCTTTCCGCTGGTAATTCGTCCGTCTTTTACATTAGGCGGCTCGGGTGGTGGTTTTGTAAACAGCCCCGAAGAATTTGACAAAGCCCTGCAACACGGTTTGCAAACTTCGCCTGTTCATGAGGTGCTGGTAGAGCAAAGTATTCTTGGCTGGCGCGAGTATGAGTTAGAACTTCTCCGCGATAACAACCAGAACATCATCATCATCTGTTCTATCGAGAACTTTGACCCAATGGGCATACACACGGGCGACTCCATCACCGTTGCCCCTGCCATGACGCTGCCCGATACGGTCTATCAGCAAATGCGCGACTTGGCCATCAAAATGATGAACGGCATCGGTCAGTTTGCCGGAGGCTGTAACGTGCAGTTTGCCGTGAACCCTGTGGACGATACCATTGTAGCCATTGAAATTAACCCGCGTGTGAGCCGCTCCTCTGCGCTGGCTTCCAAAGCAACAGGCTACCCGATTGCCAAAATTGCCGCCAAGCTCGCCATCGGCTACAATTTGGATGAGCTCATCAACCCGATTACCAAGACCACCTCTGCATACTTTGAACCTGCGCTGGACTACGTCATCGTAAAAATCCCGCGCTGGAACTTTGATAAATTCCGTGGCGCCAACACCGAGCTTGGCCTGCAAATGAAGTCCGTAGGCGAGGCCATGGGCATCGGCAGAAACTTTCAGGAAGCACTGCAAAAAGCCTGTCAGTCGTTGGAAATCCGCCGCAATGGCTTAGGTGCCGACGGAAAGGAACTCACCGACCAAGAGGCTATTCTGAAAAGCCTCGAGCATCCGAGCTGGAATCGCTTGTTCCATATCTACGATGCCTTTAAAATGGGTATCGCCTTCAAAACCATTCAAAAGCTGACCAAAATTGACCGCTGGTTCCTGAGTCAAATTGAAGAGTTGGTACTGCTGGAAAAAGAAATACAGAAATATACGCTGGAAACCTTGCCGCGCCACCTTTTGCTTTCAGCTAAACAAAAAGGCTACTCCGACCGCCAGTTGGGGCATATTTTGAGATGTTTGGAAAGCGAAGTGCGGGCGCATCGCAAAGCGCTGAATATCAATCGCGTATATAAGTGCGTAGATACTTGTGCCGCTGAATTTGAGGCCAAAACGCCGTATTATTACAGCACTTTTGAAGAGGGCGAAAACGAATCGGTTGCTTCCGACCGCAAGAAAATCATCGTGCTGGGTTCAGGGCCTAACCGCATCGGGCAGGGTATTGAGTTTGACTACTCTTGCGTGCACGGCGTGTTGGCTGCCCGCGAGGAAGGCTACGAAACCATCATGATGAACTGTAACCCCGAAACGGTTTCCACAGACCCCGATATTTCCGACAAACTCTATTTTGAGCCGGTTTTCTGGGAGCATCTGATTGACCTGATTGAGCACGAAAAACCCGAAGGCGTAATTGTGCAGTTGGGTGGTCAAACTGCGCTTAAATTAGCCGAAAAACTGCACCGCTACGGCATCAAAATCATCGGAACGGACTTTGAAAGCCTCGATTTGGCCGAAGACCGCGGCAAGTTTTCCGATTTGCTGAAAGCACACAAAATTCCTTACCCTGCCTACGGCGTAATTGAAGATGCCGACCAAGCCTCCGACCTTGCCAAGGAGTTAGGCTATCCGCTGTTGGTGCGCCCCAGCTACGTATTGGGCGGGCAGAGCATGAAAATTGTTATCAACGACCAAGAGTTAGAGCAACACGTAGTTAATATTTTGAACCAAGACCCCGACAATCGCGTACTGCTCGACCACTTCTTAGACGGCGCCATTGAAGCCGAAGCCGATGCCATTTGCGACGGCGAAGATGTGTACATCATTGGCATCATGGAGCACATTGAGCCTGCGGGCATCCACTCGGGCGATTCCAACGCCGTGCTGCCGCCGTTCAACCTCGGCGACTTGGTGATGAAGCAAATCCGCGACCATACGCGCACCATTGCGTTGGCACTGAAAACCGTCGGACTGATTAATATTCAGTTTGCCATTAAAAATGACATTGTGTATGTGATTGAGGCCAACCCGCGTGCCAGCCGCACCGTGCCGTTCATCTGCAAAGCCTACCGCGAGCCTTACGTGAACTATGCAACCAAGGTGATGCTGGGAACGAAAAAAATCAAAGATTTTACGTTCAATCCGCACCGCGAAGGTTATGCGATCAAAATTCCGGTATTCTCATTCAATAAGTTCCCGGGTGTAAACAAGGAGTTAGGCCCTGAAATGAAGTCCACGGGAGAGGCCATTTACTTCATTGAGGATTTGGACGACGATAAATTCCTACAACTCTACGCCGAGCGAAATTTATATTTGAGCCGATAGGTAATAAGTACATTACATAAGCACACGGATCAGGGCGGATTTCGCCGATAAACAAGGATTGAAATTCAAAAAATCCGTGTGCCTAAAAGAATTGTTCAAGTGCTATACCTGCTTAAATCCAAAATTCAAAAAATGGATTAATTTTACACTTAAAGTGAGGATATCAACTAAAAAATGGTAGAGATAAGAACTGAAATACTCTTGGGCGACTGTAAAGACGTGCTAAAACAAATTCCCGATAACAGCATAGACCTTATTTTTACTTCTCCGCCTTATGCCGACCAACGCAAAAATACTTACGGTGGGATTACTCCTAATGAGTATGTTGATTGGTTTTTGCCGATTGCCCAAGAACTTTTGCGCGTGCTGAAACCGACAGGAACTTTTATTTTGAACATCAAAGAAAAAGTAGTGGAAGGTGAAAGAAGTACCTACGTAATGGAATTAATTTTGGCACTTCGTAAACAAGGTTGGTTTTGGACAGAAGAATTTATTTGGCACAAAAAAAATTCATATCCTGGTAAATGGTCAAACCGTTTTCGGGATAGTTGGGAAAGGCTTTTGCAGTTCAATAAGGACAAAAAATTTAATATGTACCAAGACG
This sequence comes from Rhodoflexus caldus, assembly GCF_021206925.1. Lineage (NCBI taxonomy): Bacteria > Pseudomonadati > Bacteroidota > Cytophagia > Cytophagales > Thermoflexibacteraceae > Rhodoflexus > Rhodoflexus caldus. Next base: position 22,927 of record NZ_JAJPRF010000010.1, read on the forward strand.
CAGTAAAAGTACCGATTGGTGATTGGGCAAAAGGTCGTTTGAAAAATCTAAGCGAAACTGATAAAATTCGCGATAATGCGAAAAATGGCAGTGGTTTTGGTAAAAATATTTCTAATTGGGTAGGCAAGGAAACTGTTTATCCAACCAATGTACTGTATTTTGCGACAGAGTGCCAAAATAAGAATCACCCTGCGGCATTTCCTGAAAATTTGCCCGAATGGTTTATTAAACTTTTCACGAAAGAAGGTGATATGGTGCTTGACCCTTTCGCGGGTTCAGGAACTACGCTAACGGTTGCACAAAGAATGAAACGCAACTCAATAGGTATAGAAATTTTGCCTGAATATCACGAAATGATGTTGAAAGAAATTGAAACCGTTAAACACTTCTTGTTCTGATGCCAACTTTAAATCTAAAAGACGTTACTGAATATGTTGAACAAAATATAGGAACTTTTCACGCCAAACGATTAGAAAAACTTAAAAAGTTGAATTTCAGGGAAGTTTTGAAACGCAAAAACCCCTATTTGTTTAAGGCTAAAAACATCTTGACTGCACAAGATTTAGTCAAAAATTTACTTGATGCTTACCTACAATCGCAAGAAGAAACTCTATTTGGCGACTTTTTGGAAGGTGTGGCTATTTTCGTTTGCCAAAAAGTATTTGGCGGTGTGAAATCACGAGTTTTGGAAGGCATTGATTTAGAGTTTCCTAAAAACGGAAATTACTATATCATTGAAATCAAGTCGGGTCCGAATTGGGGCAATAGTAGCCAAATCAAAAAGATGAAGGACAACTTTAAAAATGCTGAAAAGGCTTTGCTAAAACAGAACAAAAACTTGAAAGTTGTTGCCATAAACGGTTGTTGTTACGGTATTGAAAATCAAGCTAACAAAGACGGTTATCAGAAAATTTGCGGACAAGAATTTTGGCAACTCATTTCAGACAGCGACACACTTTATACAGACATTATTGAGCCACTTGGACATCAAGCCAAAGAGAAAAACGAAGAATTTTTGAAGGCTTACGCCAAAGTTGTCAATCAATTTACTTTGAAATTTGCTCAAGATTTTTGTGATGAAGGCGTGATAAATTGGCAAAAAATTGTGGAGTTCAACTCAAAAAGAAAACCGAAAGTAGCGAAAACGACGAAGCCACAAGCAAAGAAAAACAAGTAAAAAGAAGTAATAATGCCTCTTTATTAATGTACTAAATGTTCCACCCAACCCAAAGTGCCCTTTTTCTCGACCGCGACGGTGTCATCAACCGCCGCATTGTGGGCGATTATGTCAAAAAGATTGACGAATTTGTCTTGTTGCCCGATGTGGCAGAGGTGCTTGCGCGGTTGCGTCCCTTGTTTGCCCGCATCATAGTTGTTACCAATCAGCAAGGGATTGGCAAAGGGCTGATGACCGAAGCGGATTTGGCAGCCATACATGCCCTGATGTTGCAACAACTGCCGATGATAGACCGTGTTTATCATTGCCCGGCATTGGCTGCCGACAATCACCCCGACCGCAAACCTGCCATAGGAATGGCACTGCGCGCTGCACGCGATTTCCCCGAAATCTCTCTGGCCGATTCGTTGATGATAGGAGATACCGAAGGCGATATTCGTTTCGGTAAAAATGCGGGTATGCGCACCCTGTTGTTTGGCAACGAAAAACTGCCCACCGATTTACGACCCGATTTCTTCGCTGCCGACTGGCAACAAGTGGCTGCGCTGTTTGCAAATGCTCTGAAAAAATAGCATTTTACGCCATTATGTTGCGTGAAGCCGTTTTTATTCAGCGAAATACCGCCCGATGGCAAAAATTTGAGCAAGAGTTGGATGCACAGTTAGGTGCGGAAAAAGCCGCGGCTAATCCTGACGCACTTGCCGAAATGTTCATCCAACTGACCGACGATTTGGCGTATGCCCGCACGTTCTATCCCGAAAGCCGCACGACTGCCTATCTGAACCAAATGGCCGGTCGGGCGCACCGCCTGTTGTATCGCAACAAGCGCGAAGATGCAGGCAGAATTATCCGATTTTGGAAAACCGAGTTGCCGCTGTTGTTTCAGAGTGTCCACAAGCAATTGTTGTTGGCTGCCGTTTTTTTTGGACTTGCCGTCGGTATCGGTGTTATTTCATCGGCACATGATGAAAATTTTTGCCGACTGATTTTGGGCGATGCCTACGTAAACATGACGCTGAACAACATCCAAAAGAATGACCCGATGGCTGTTTACAAAAGCATGGGGCGGGCTGATATGTTGATGGCGATAACTTTCAACAATGTGCGGGTATCGTTCTACGCATTTGCGGGCGGGCTGATGACCCCTGTCATGACCCTTTGGGTATTGTTGCAAAACGGCATCATGTTGGGTGCTTTCCAATACTTTTTTTACGAAAGGGGGCTTTTTTTGACCTCTTTTTTAACAATTTGGATACACGGAACGCTTGAAATATCGGCAATCATTATTGCAGGAACGGCCGGTATTGTGATGGGGAGCAGTTTTCTGTTTCCCGGCACCTATCCGCGCCGCGAGGCTTTTAAAATAGGGGCAAAAAAAGGCTTGAAAATTATTGTGGGGCTGGTACCCGTTTTTATTGCGGCAGGCTTTCTGGAAAGCTACATCACCCGCTTAACCGAAATGCCGGATTGGTTCAAAGTAGCAATTATTTTGGCTTCTGCTGCATTTATTGCATGGTATTTTGTGATTTATCCCATGCAATTAGTTAAAAAATTTGGCTACAACAGCGAAGAAGAATATCAGGAAAGCAATATATGACCTACCCGACCGATAAAATAGAATTTCAGGCAGAGCGCGACTTCGGAAGCCGCCTCAATGTTGCCTTTGACTTTATCCGCCGCAACTTTGTGCCGCTGATAACCGCCATGTTAGTTATTTTAATGCCCTTGCTGGCTCTTGGCGGTGCACTTGGGCTGATTTTTTACCGCTACCTGCAAGCCAATGATATTTCCGCTGATTCCGGCGAAAGCATGGGGATGGTCATTGTAGGGCTGAGTGTTTTTGTTTTTTATCTGCTGGTGATAAGTTTTTTACCTGCAACGGTTGTTTATTCTTACATAAAACTCTATCGTGAACGACCTGAGTCGGTATTTACGGTAGAGCAAGTGCTGGGCGAACTGAAAAAGTACTGGTTGAGGCTACTGGGGGCTATGATACTAATCTATATCATACTGATACCCGCCTTTATATTGTTCGTTATTCCCGGCGTTTACCTTGCCGTACCGATGGCTTTTATTCCTTATATCATAATAGCGGAGGATTTGTCATTCTTTGATGCGATGTCCCGCGCCTTCAAAATGGTGCGCGACAACTGGTGGGAAACCTTCGGGATTATTATTGTGGCTGCCATCATCGGTTCGTTGTTCAGCTATGTGTTCCAACTGCCGTTTACGATTCTTGTGGGTGCATCGCCGTTTATTACCGACTCCGGCGATTTTACGGCACTGGGTTTTTGGGGGATTTTATCGGCCGTGATTTACATGGTAGGCAACTTTATCGTACAGGCCATTCCATTAACCATTTACGCCGTTCATTATCACCATTTAGTGGAGATAAAAGAGGGTACGGGTATGATGGGACGCATCGCCAATTTGGGCAACGCCACAGCTCGGCAGCGCACAGCCGACATTGACGACGAGGAAACTTTCTGATGAATCGCTATTGGTTTTATAGGCTGATAATCAGCGGAATATTACTTACAATTTCCGCTGCGGGCAGTTATGCGCAAAAAGAGGATGATGACATTTGGAAACAATTGCCTGCTTCTCAATCCGCTTATTCTTCCGATAAAGTCAGTGCTCCGATTGACCCGAAAAAGCAGGACAACAGCAAAATAGAGGTGCTGAAATTTGACACTGCCGCCATCAATGACTATCTGGCCGACAGCGAATTTCTTTATGACAGGCCTCAAATTACCTCCGAAAGCATATTGTACCGTTTCAGGCGATGGCTGCGCAATTGGCTCAGAGACTTGCTCGGCGACAGTGATGGGGAGTCATGGACAGATAATCTGTTTTATGCGCTGGCGGTCATCATTATTGCCTTTGTCATAGCGCGCCTGATGGGGCTGCAACCCCAATTGTTCATACGCAAAAAAGGACAAGTGCCTCAGGAGTTTATTATCGGCGATGAAAATATCCATGCGATTGAGTTTGAAAAGGCCATTGCAAAAGCCGAAGCCAAGGGAGATTTCCGCTATGCCGTTCGCTTGCACTACCTCCAATTGCTTAAAGCACTGGCCGACAGTGGTATGATTCGCTGGGAGCCGCAAAAAACCAATATGCAATATGTGGCCGAGGTGTCGCAAACCCCTTTTAAAGACGATTTTGCGGCACTTACCCGTTCCTTTGCCTATACTTGGTACGGCCACTTTGAGGTAACGCCGACGGTTTACGGTACATTTAAGGAAAAACAACAGGCCATGCTTGCCGGTGTAGCTAAACAACAAACGGTTAAAGTATGAAAGGAAATACCCGATATATCGTCATTGTGCTCGGAAGTTTCGCTTTGTTGCTGCTGATAGAGTATCTGACACCCAAGCCGATTAATTGGAGTCAGACCTATCGGCGGGAAGATAAAATTCCTTACGGCAATTACATACTTTATAGAGAACTGCCCCGCCTTTTACAACAGCCTGTGGTTGAAAATACGCAGACCTTCTATGAACGCCAATTAGTAAACGACACGGCTGCCGCCAATTACCTGCTCATACAAGACGACCTGAATATGGATTCGCTGGACGTACAGGCATTGCTGAAATTGGTCAATGCGGGGAGTGATGTTTTCATCGCCGCCCGCTATGTAGATGCCAAACTCCGCGACAGTCTGCAATTGGAGCTGTACGACAACTATTCCTTAGACAGGGAACCCTTACTCAAAGAACTGACCGATTCCGTAGGGCTGTTTATGGTAAATCCGCAACTGAAATCCCCGACTCCCTATTTTTTGAAAAAAGGAAGTGCGCCTTATCATTTTGCAAGCGCAAAATCCGCTACCATTTTGGGGCTGAATACCTACCGCGCACCGGTATTTATTAAAGTGCCTTACGGCAAGGGAAATTTTTGGCTGCACAGCGTACCGCTGATGTTTACCAACTACTACATGTTGTATGAACAGCATCGGGACTACATTGCCGCGGCGTTTTCCTATTTGCCCAAGCGAAAAACGTTTTGGGATGAGCACTACAAATCGGGGCAAATTGAGAGTCGCTCTCCGGTGCGTTTTTTATTAAGTCAGCCGCCTTTGGCATGGGCATGGCGACTGCTGCTGTTTACTTTGTTTGTTTTTGCCGTTTTTGGCATTAAGCGCCGTCAAAAGGCTATTCCTATCATTCGTTCGCCCGCCAATACATCGCTGGAATTTGTCAAGGCCGTGGGGCGGCTGTATTTCCTCAATCCCAATCACAAGGCAATGGCCAAGCGCAAAATCCGTTTCTTTATGGAACAATTGCGCAACAGATACGGCATCACAACGGCAGGTCATTTTCCGTTGCCGCCCAAGCGTGCTACATTTGACGACAACTGGCTGAACTACATATCACGCAAGGCAGGAGTAGAGGAAACTGCGGTGCGCCAATTATTTCAGCAAATTGCATGGATAGAATCCACACAATTGGAAGAAATTGCCGACAGCGACTTGCTGCAACTCAGCCGACTAATGGAAGATTTTTACAAACACTCGGCGCAATCCGTTAAAGCGTAGCCATGTATTGCATCATGGCATTGACCCATATCCGATAACCTTTTGCAGACGGATGCACTCCGTCGGATACGAACATATCTTCCGAAAGCTCAAAAGTTACTTTGGGATAAATGAAAGGAACGGGCGAGCATTGTTCTTCCCGATGGATGGCACTTTCAAGCAAAAGCCGCTGATGGTCAAACAGTTGCCTCAGCAGTTGCCTGTCCGGCGTATTGAAAATCGGGAAACGACCTACGGGAGGCAGCGTTGCCCAGATGATACGCGTGCTGTATCCTGATGCTGTTTGCAGCAAAGCCCGCACCTGTTTGCGCCATTGCCAAACAGGCGTAAACTTGAAAATATCGTTTGCGCCCAAGCCGATTAGCAACAGGTCAAACCGGGTAGGGGGGACTTGCTCCCGAAAGTAAGAGATTGCCTCGCCCACTCTCAGGCCGTTTTTCCCGATAGATAACCAATCTACCTGTAAATCAGGGTTTTGTGTGGCAAAAGATTGTGCAAAAACTCCTCCCAGCGTATCGGTATAAGACGCAATGCCCATGCCTGCCACCGTAGATTCGCCAAAGGCCAGCAGTTTGAAAGGATGTTTGCCGTTGCCGAAACTGCCTTGCGGCTTGTCTTGCGGCAAGGGCAGGCGTACAGTATTGGCACGGATGGCATTGCCCTGCCGCATCAGTTTTGGAAAATGGGCGGCTACTTTGCCCAACAGCGCCATAGAGCGCCAATTGAGAACCGAAGGACTTGGCAACAGCATCAGCGCAGCGATTTCATGGTTTTGGTATTCACGAAAAGTACGTCGCCGATGCCGTCATAACCCATAAAAACGGCCTCGCCGCTGTGTTTAACCGCTTCGGAGCGCACACCGATAATGGTCAGGTCGGCACGTTTGGACTTTTGGTTGATGATGGTTTTGGTATCCACGTTTTCTTTTTGCGGTATCAACTCTATGTTGGAAGGGGAAATGGGCAGCCTTCCGGAGTTAATCAACTCCATCAGGTTTTGTTTTTGTTCTACCAACTCATCTTCGGGGTAAATGGCAAAAATCTTGATGCTGGCATTGCTCCACTCGGGATGTCCCAGAATGATATAGCCAAGCAAAATCATCAGTGTGGCGTTTTCGTAGTCGTTGGAAGTAATCCAAATGTCTATTTCGCTGTGATAGCCAAAGTTGCGGTCGGAACTGCCCAGCACGATGGCATCAAAGTCGGTGGCACGTACCAATTGGAAGTTGGCGGCGATGTTTTCCAAACCCTCGGGGTTCGCTTTGGAAAACTCAAACATGATAACGTTATTTTCTTTGCCCGAAATACCCGGCAACTGAATAACTTGCGAAATGGCCGAAGTTGCCGAAGGGCTCACCAGCGTATCTATGTACACATTGCTGTGCGTAGCATCCGAAATTTGAATCAGTTGCTTGTAGCATTCCTTAGACTGTCGGTGCGTTTCTTTGGACAAATACCCTTCAATCAGGTGGATATAAGTGCCGAAACCGTATTTGTAGGAAATCCAGCGCAGAAACTGAAAGCCCGATACGCGGTCAAAAGAGTGGGTTGAAATACAGATAATGGAAGGTCGCCAATGTTCTGCTTCGGGCTCTTTGCGCACTTTTTGCAGAAAAATTTGCAGTGTGCGGCTCAATTGGAAGATAACCCCCTGAAAAATAGCCGATAAGCCCTGTTTGCGATGCTGATAGCGGCTCACCAGCAAGTAGGTGAAAATCATCAGCACCAGCACCAGCAGCGAAAATCGGAGATTGATGTTAATCATAACGATTACGCAGGACACCGCACCTGTTAGCGAAATATACCAGCGGGTGCGGAATACAGGCCGATAGGCAGGGTCGGCTGCAAAATGTTCCAGAAATGAAATAAGGCAGATAGAGCCGAAAGTGAGGCAAAGCAATACCGATACCGCTTCCAGCATGTAAGGCATGTTGTCGTAAATCAGTGCTATCAGCACCAGCACAGCCGTTGCTTGGATGGCATGGATGGGCAGCGGGTTGTTTACGTCATCGCGATTCATGCGCGAAAGCCACCTGTCCCATGCCAGATTGGGCAATACGCGGTCGGCTGCGAGTGCCTGCAAGGTGCGGCTTGCCATCAGAAAAGAGCCTGCCGCCGACAGCAGACTTGCCACACCCAGCACAATGATGATTTCAATACCGAAAGGTGTATTGTCTGCCATCACCAGCGGGTTTTGCACCAATTCGTCCGGCGAGGCAATCATGTGCAGTTTGAAAATAAAAATGATGTAGGTAAAAAAACCTGCAATGGCAGCGCCAATGATGCCGCGCGGCAGCGAGCGACGCGGTTCGCGGAGTTTTTTGGAAAAGCCAAGCCCCGCAGTCATGCCGCCAAACATGGGAAAACTGAGCGCAAGTACGCCAAAGAAACTCAGCGGCTGCTCTACGTGTTGGGTCAAATCGCTGAGCAGCAACTCTTCGCGATGTGTAGGAGGGCTGCCCAGAAAAAGCCCGTAACCGAAAACCATCAGCGGCACTGCCAGATAGAGTAGTTTAATCAGTATTTCTGAGCCAAAGCGCAGCAACAGCAAGGTTAGCAACAAGAAAGCGGGTATGCTTGCCACGCGGTAATCGTACACGTAGATGCTCAGCGGAGAAGCCAGCAGGTAGTCAAAAAAGGGTTGAAAGGCACGCGAGAAGGCAATCAGATACAAGGCTGTCAAAATAGTTTGCGCCATGTAAAGCGTAATGCCGATAGGCACACCTACCGTAATGCCGAATGAGCGCGAAATAATAAAATATTCGCCGCCGCCTTCTACCTTTTGGTTGGTGGCAATTTCCGAAAATGCCATTGCCGTTGGAATAGTGATGGCATGAGCTACCGCAACCATGCCAATGGCTGCCACCATGCCGAGGTTGCCGACCGCATGGCCGAGCCAAAGAATCATCAGGGCGCCCTGCAACGTACAGAGCGACAAAAAGAAAACCGGAAGAGAACCGAAGCCGTGTTTTTGTTTGAGTAAACGAGTGTGGGAAACAGGCATAATGCGTGTTTATTTCATTTTGGCGCGCTTAATCAGATAAGCAAGCAAAATCTGGTCTATGGATTGGGCAATATCTGCCTCAATAAAGTCAATTTTATACTGTCCGCATTTGAGTTTCAGGTCTTGAAACTGCCGCGCAATTTGTTCTCTGTAATACTCCCGTACTTGCGAGGGTTGTAACTTAACCCGCTCTCCGCTTTCCAAATCAACAAAAATGTAAGGACGGTCGGCAAATTCAAATGCGTCTTCCGTTTTTTTGTCGATGGTATGGAACAGCAGCACCTCATGTCGGTTGTGTTTCAGATGTTGAAGCGCCGAGAACAACTCCTGTTGATGTTCCGAATTTTCCAACATATCGCTGAAAATGATGATTAGCGAACGGCGATGTATTTTATCCGCTACTTGGTGAATAATTTTTGCTGCGTCCGTCTTTTTGTTCGGAACAGGTTGGTCGAGCATTTGCTGCAAACGCAAAAAAACATTGTGAATGTGCGTAGGTGTGGACTTGATGGGGGTTTCCCACTCAATGGTATCGGAAAAAGCCGCCACCCCTACGGCATCGCGCTGGCGTTGGAGCATATAGGCAAGGCAGGCTGCAGCCACAATGCTGAATCGGATTTTGCCCCAATCCTTTTCGGGATAGTACATGGAAGAAGAATTGTCTATCAGAATCTGACAACGCAGGTTGGTTTCTTCTTCGTAGCGCTTGGTATAAAGGCGGTCGGTTTTGGCAAATACTTTCCAGTCAATGTGCCGAGTGCCTTCCCCCGTGTTGTAGAGGCGGTGTTCGGCAAACTCTACCGAAAAACCATGATAGGGCGATTTGTGCAAACCCGTAATAAAACCCTCTACCATTTGCTTGGCAAGCAGTTCTAAGTTGCCGTATTGTTTAACTATTCCTAAGTCTATGGGCATGAGCGTATGGTCAGAAACCGAACACTAAGGTACACAATCCTTTGCAGATTAGCCCTGCTGCTTGTCATTTTTCAATAGGTTACTTCTCAAAACTTTGGCGGCGATTCCCCCTAACTTTGCGGCAAAACTACCCAAACGATGACAGAACCTCAATATCACCTTTTCCCTGCGGAACGCTTGCGGGCATTCACCATTGAAACCTTTTTGTACTTCGGCGTGCCTTTGGCCGATGCCGAACTGGCCGCCGAGGTGCTGGCCGCTGCCGATTTGCGCGGTATCGATTCGCACGGCGTAGCACGCCTGCACACCTATTTTGATATGCTGCAATTGGGCAGAATTAACCCTAAACCCAACATCCGTATTGTGCGCGAGAAAATCTCTACCGCCACAGTGGACGGCGACAACGGGCTGGGCTTGGTAGTTGGCCCGAAAGCCAATGAAATTGCCATGGAAAAAGCCGAAAAAGCCGGCTCGGGCTGGGTGAGTGTTTGCAATACCAATCACTACGGCATTGCAGGATACTATGTGCTCGAGGCGCTCAAACGCGATATGATTGGCTGGTCTATGACCAACTCTACCAAACTTGTAGCGCCGCTGTGGGGGGCAGAGCGCATGTTGGGCACCAACCCGATTGCAATTGCATTCCCCGGCCTTGAAGAACCCCCCATCGTAATTGACCTTGCCACAAGTGCCGCCGCATACGGGAAAATTGAAATTGCCAGACGTGCAGGCAAACCCGTTCCCGAAGGCTGGATTATTGATAATCAGGGGAATATGAGCACCAACCCCATGGATATGATTAACGGCGGTGCATTGCTGCCACTTGGTTCAGACCGCGAGCACGGCGGCCACAAGGGGTATGCCCTCTCTGCAATGGTGGATATTTTGTGCTGCGTGCTGAGCGGTGCCAACTGGGGGCCTTTTGCTCCGCCCTTTGCCTTGCGTCAGGAAATTCCCGCACGGTCGGTTGGCAAAGGCATCGGCCACTTTTTCGGCGCCATGCAGATTGACGGATTTATGGATGTAACCGAATTTAAACGCCAGATTGACGATTGGATTCGCACCTTCCGCGCTACTAAACCTGCCCCCGGTACAGGCGGCGTGCTCATCCCCGGCGACCCCGAGCGCGAAGCAGAAGCCATCCGAAGCAAAGAAGGTATTCCGCTCATTCAGGCAGTGGTAGATGACCTGCTGGATATTTCCCGACAAACGGGTATTTCGTTGTGATTAGCCATTTATTGATTTTTTAATATTTTATGTAATATTTTATTCTAAAAACAATATTTTTAAAATATACCTACTCTCTTGTTGATTAGAGTGGGTATATTTATTTGAGCTTTAACAAGGTTTATTAGTATTTTTTATTGATTTTTTCAAAAAAATGAAGATTTGTTTGCTTTAAAAGTTTGTATAGTATTTTTGTACAAGTAAAGAGATAGAAATTTTGAAAGCAAGTAAAAGATGTTTTTAAGCTCTTTTTTTTACTAATACTAAAAATACTATTATGAAAACTTACATGCAAACTTTATGGCGCATGTTGCTTGTTGTAACAGCCCTTTTTTTAGTGCAATGTCAAACAGCAATGCACGATGTGAACCCGGAAGGAGTAACTCCGATGTCAGCTAATGACAGTGATTTAATCCCTATTGTCAGTGTTGAGTTAGGGCCTTACAGAATCACGTTTGTAAGCGCTGTTCAGGATTGGGAAAACAACCGCACCGTATTTACCTATCATATTCAATATATCGACACAGACCCGCGGCGAGGTGGTTTAAGCCATTGGGTCATTGGTTTGGGAGATTGCTTATCATTTTCTAACGTCATCGGGGCATCCATTACCGACTCCGACGGCGTAACAGTGGATTGGTTCAGTAAAATTACAGACAGCGAAGGTGGCGGCACAGGTTGCAATACCTACGGCAACATCCTCAAATTTGATGACCTTGACAGCGACAAATTCAAAGACGGTAAAATACATACCTTTACCTTCACAGTCAATCAGATAGTAAGCACCTCGCTGACAACCAACTGGTCTAAAACCGGCAGAGGCTGCGATGAAGGCGGCATTACCGGCCCGGGCTGCTATATTATCAAAGGAATATTGCTTCAAAAGGACTGCGATGAAACAATCCCCGTAGGTTCACAGGAAGTAGTGCTCTCCGACGGCTCTACCGTTACAAGCAATGATATTGGTGAGTTTGCTTTCAATAATGTGGCGGCAGGCGATTATACCTTGTCTGTATTTGGTCAAGAGTTTGATATTTCCGTTTCCCCATCTGTCGATTTGGGCGAAATCATTAACGACATATCCGAAAACTGCGGAGACCCCGAAGAGCCGCCGGTTGACGGTTGCTCATTTTCACAAGGTTATTGGTTTTCCAAGCCTAATGTAGTTTGGCCGGGTGATGAAACCGTAACCATTGGCGGACACACCTACACCAAGGCCGAAGGGCGCGCCATTTTTGATGCCCGCACCGACAACGGACAGTTTGGAACGCCGATACCAAGCGTGCTTTCCTCCAACTCTCAACCATCTACCTGAGCATTCGCAATGGTAATCTTTCAGGTGTTCCCGATGCGTTGCAGGCACACGCTGCCACTATTGAAAACTACCTGAGCAGCGTGGGCAAACTTACGGTAACTACTGTAACCAGACCTAACGGCAATTCGTTCCTGCAACTGAATTCGCTGCCTAAAACACCTCAATCTACTGCCGCAGGGCAGGCCGCAGGTGCTATCGGTAGATGGATTGATGCCAACCATTGTTCTGAATAAAAGTTTTTGATACTCTTCTCAACCCGACAGGCTTTTTAATCTGTCGGGTTTTTTGTTGCGTTTATAATACATCAGCGTATTGCAAATGCTGTTTTTTAATCCGAAATCCCAAATTCCAAATCCGCAATGCCGTTGTGTTTAGCCGCATATAAGCCGCCTTTTTATACGGTTACAAGTTGGTGTCGGCTGGTTTTCCCTTGTTTTTGCCTAACTTTGTTAAACATCAGCCCTTAGCCGCAGGTTTTGTCTGCCGCTAAGGGTTTCTTTCACGCAAAACGGAAGACAGTATTCAGTAACACAAGCCATACACTTATGAACATAGGCGACCGCGTTCGTTTGTTGCACTACACGCAGGAAGGCATCATTACCAATTTTTTGCCCGACAATCTGGTAGAAATTGAGATAGAGGATGGTTTTAAAATTCCCGTGCTCAAACAAGAAGTAGTGCTGATTGCCAAAGAAGAAAAAATCGTTTTCCGCGAAAGGCGCAAAGAAGAAGAAGTCAGCGCCACACCTGTTGTATCGGCGGAAACGGGCTTTTTTCTGGCATTTTTGCCGATTAACGACAAGCAACTCAGTGTTTACCTGATTAACAATACCGACATTGACATACTCTTCAACTTTGGCGAAGTGCGCGATACCAACTACTACGGGCTGGCAGCAGGCCACTTGACCAAGCGCAGCAGCCAAAAAGTAACTGAAGCCAACTTAGATAAGTTTGACAAATGGTCGCCCTTGCTGGTGCAGGCAATTTTCTTCAAGGCAGGTTTTACGAGCCTCAAAGAGCCATTGATTCGCAAGTTTACCTTTTCGGCAGCCACTTTCTTTAAAAGCAAAGGCAAAGCTCCGCTGTTAGACAAAGAGTGCCACCTGTTCCAGATAGACCAGAAAATTGTCAGCGTCAATCCCGAGCAAATCAAGGAAAGCATTGCCGAGCGCCAGACAGCAACCGCACCGGCCAATGTGAGTGCTCCTGCGGCCAAAAACATTGCTCCGGCAGGCCTTCCCAAGCAACCGCGCCAGATGGAAATAGACCTTCACATAGAACAGCTCACCAAAGACTACGGCAAGATGAACGCCGCACAAATGCTTGAATTGCAGTTGAAAGCATTTGAAACAGCCTTAGACAGAGCCATTTTGGAAGCCTACGACGAAATTATTTTCATTCACGGTGTCGGAAACGGCACATTGCGCAACGAAATTCACAGACAGTTGAGCAAACATCCCAATATTGCCTATTACAAAGATGCTCGCAAAGAAAAATTCGGTTACGGTGCTACGCAGGCAAAAATTAAGTAGGCACGGAAACATTTCAACCTTAGTTTCGTATAATACAATCCGTTCCGACAAAATATGGCCGTCAATGGTTGCGGCATTTGTCGGCGGTGAATAAACCAAGCAGCAAAACATGGAAAATTTTGAACAACAACTGATTAATGAAGAGCGCATCCGCAAGGCCTTTACCCAAAAAACTTGGAGTGAGATAAAGAGTGTAAATTCTTGGATGATTTTTAAAATCATGGCAGAATTTGTGGAAGGGCTGGAAAAGATGGCGAAAATAGGGCCTTGCGTCAGCATTTTTGGCTCGGCACGTACCAAACCCGAAAATCCGTACTATCAACTGGCCGAAGAAATTGCGGCCAAATTGGTGCGGAAAGGCTATGGCGTAATTACGGGCGGCGGGCCGGGTATTATGGAGGCGGGTAATAAAGGGGCACATTTTGCCGGCGGCACTTCCGTAGGTTTGAATATTGAACTGCCTTTCGAGCAGTCGCACAACCCATACATAGACCCCGACAAGGTCATCAATTTTGACTATTTCTTTGTCCGCAAAGTAATGTTTGTCAAGTATTCGCAAGGCTTCATCGTAATGCCGGGCGGCTTGGGAACATTAGACGAACTGTTTGAGGCTTACACGCTGATTCAGACACACAAGATAGGCCGTTTCCCGATTGTGCTGGTTGGCAAAAAATACTGGTCGGGTTTGTTAGACTGGATTAAAGAGGTTGTATTAGGTCAAGAGCGCAACATCAGCCCCGACGACCTCAACCTGATTACCCTGGTAGATACGGCCGATGAAGCCGTAGCAGTGGTGGAAGAATTTTACTCTAAATACTTGTTATCGCCGAATTTCTAATTTGCTTGTTTTCAGCCCCTTGGTGCATGGCTTGCACTAAGGGTTTTTTATTTTGCAGGTAATTGTATGAAAAAGTTCCAAGGTTTTTTGCTCATCGTTTCGCTGCTGGTGCTGATAGGGCTGGCAACTTACGAACTTTCAAACTTAGGACGTTCATTTGGTTACCGTCGCACAGAAAAGGCTTTTAACGTACACGTCCCTGATTTTTTTGAATATTGCGGGGAAAAAGTACCCCTCCATCGGCGCGAAGTTCGCGAATATTTTGACCGTGAACTGCACATTAACGCCTATTGGCACGCCAATAACGAACTGCTGATGCGTCGCGCCTCTACTTGGCTGCCAATAATCAGCCAAATTTTGAAAGAAGAAAATTTGCCCGACGACTTAAAATACATTGCCGTAGTGGAAAGTTCGCTGACCAACTCCGTTTCCAATATGGGAGCGGCTGGTTTTTGGCAACTGATGCCCGTAACGGCACAGGCGATGGGGTTAGAAGTCAATAATTTGGTAGATGAACGCTTAGACGTTGAAAAAAGTACCCGTGCTGCCTGTAAATATTTGAAACAGTTATACAAAGATTTGGGCAGTTGGACGAACGTATTGGCGGCTTACAACACCGGCGCAGGGGCTTTTATGAAAAGCATGAGCCGCCAGAAAAGCCGTAACTTCTACGACCTCGACCTTAGTACCCAAACCACCCGATTTGTCTATCGCACCATGGCGCTGAAAGAAATTATGGTGAATCCTGAAAAATATGAATTGAGTTATCATCCGCCCAAACCTGCGCCTCCTTTTCAGGTAGAAGAAGTTAAAGCAGATATTCCTGATTTAGTACAATTTGCCTCCTCAAAAGGTGTCAATTACCGTACGTTCCGCAACATGAACGAGTGGCTGGTTGGCGACCGACTCGAGGTGGCCAAAGGCAAAACCTATCGGTTGAAAATTCCTGCGCCCGCTGCGGCAGGCACTGCCGGAAGCAACGAGGAAAAAACTGTTATGACAGGTAACGCGGGGAAATAGCGTCAGCATACGAAAAAATCAACTATCTATCCGCAAAGAGCCATGCCTAAAATGCGCAAAAAATCTGACCTGCCCGAGAAGATATGCCAAACTTGCGGCAGGCCTTTCAGTTGGCGTAAAAAATGGGAAAAATGCTGGGATGAGGTTAAATATTGCAGCGACCGTTGCAGGGCAGAGAAAAAGCAAAAATCTTCCTGAAAATCAATTGTATTTGCTTATGCAAATATGCAGATTTTGAAAATTTAATTAAAACCCTATTTTTGCTGAAATAACCTTTGTTTCAGCAATTATTTATGGATCAATTCTCGTACATAGCCAATGCTGATGTGTCTGTTATAGAGGCATTGTATCAGTCATACAAAGCAGACCGCAACTCGGTAGATGCTACATGGCAGCAGTTTTTTGATGGTTTTGAGTTTTCGTTGCGCTATGCCAATGCACCCGTATTGCCCGAGGCAAGCACGAACGGCAACAACAAGGCTGCAACTGCGGTTTCCGCAAGCGACGGCAATACCGACAAAGAACTGCGTGTTCGCAATTTGATTCAGGCATACCGCCAGCGCGGCCACCTGAAATCAAAAACCAACCCTGTGCGTCCGCGCCGCGACCGCCGTGCGCTGCTCGACCTGAAAGATTTCAAGTTGAGCGAGGCAGATTTGGACACCAAATTCATGGCAGGCCGAGCATTGGGTTTAGGCAGCGAGGCTACTTTACGAGAAATTATTGCCCGCTTGGAAAAAATTTACTTAGGCCCCATTGGCTTTGAGTTTACCTACATTCGCGAGCCGGAGACCTACGATTGGCTGAAACAAAAAATCGAACAGGACTACCCCCGCTATTCTCCTTCCATTGAACACAAGAAGCGGATTCTTGCCAAATTGAACGAAGCGGTTGTTTTTGAAAACTTCCTGCACACCAAGTTTTTGGGGCAAAAGCGCTTTTCGTTAGAAGGCGGAGAATCAACCATTCCGGCATTAGATGCCATCATCAACAAAGCTGCCGACCTTGGCGTAGCAGAGGTTGTAATTGGCATGGCGCACAGAGGCCGCCTGAACGTATTGACCAATATTATCGGCAAAACCTATGAGCAGGTATTCACAGAGTTTGAAGGTAAAGTGCCCGAAGACATGATGAATACGATGGGGGACGGCGACGTAAAATATCACTTGGGTTATAGCAGCGAAGTAACTACGCAATCAGGCCGTAAAGTGCGTCTGCAACTGACTCCGAACCCTTCCCACTTGGAGGCAATCAACCCTGTGGTGGAAGGTTTCTCCCGCGCACTGATAGACCAGCACGGAAAAGACAACTCCAAAGTGCTCCCGATTCTGATTCACGGTGATGCGGCAGTTGCCGGCCAAGGGATTGTTTACGAAGTAGCCCAAATGTCGCAACTGGCAGGCTATCATACGGGCGGTACCATCCACTTTGTCATAAACAATCAGGTGGGCTTTACTACCGACTTTGAGGATGCGCGCTCGAGCATCTACTGCACCGATGTTGCCAAAATGATTGATTGCCCTGTATTCCACGTCAATGGCGACAACCCCGAAGCCGTAGTATTTGCCGTAGAACTTGCTACCGAGTTCCGCCAGAAGTTCAAGCGCGATGTTTTTGTGGACATGGTTTGCTACCGTCGCCACGGGCACAACGAGTCCGACGAACCGAAATTCACCCAGCCCACACTTTACAATATCATCAGCAAACACCCCAACCCGCGTGAAATCTACAACCAAACCCTGATTGAGCGGGGCTTTGTGGATGCTTCGCTGGCCGACGCAATGGATCAGGAGTTCCGCAACTTGTTGCAGGAGCGCCTGAACGAGGTGAAGCAACAGCCTTTGAGCTACACCATGCGCAAGTTTGAGCGCGAATGGGCAGCCATGCGCCCCTCTACTGCCGAAGACTTTTTGCAGTCCCCGACAACTGCCATTTCCGAAGATGCCATTAATGCCATCGGCAAGGCATTGACGACTATTCCGGAGGGTTTCAAGCCGCTGAAGCAAATTGAAAAACTGTTGAAAGACCGCCAGAAAATGTTCTTTGAAGACAAAGAACTCAACTGGGCAAGCGCCGAATTACTGGCATACGGTTCACTTTTGCTGGAAGGCAAGCCCGTCCGCATTTCAGGGCAGGACGTGAAGCGCGGCACTTTCTCGCATCGCCATGCTGTGCTGCACGATGCAGTTACCAGTCAGCCGTATTCATCATTGGACTACATGGAAGGCAGACAAGCCGATTTCCAGATTTACAATTCCCTGCTGTCGGAGTATGGCGTATTGGGTTTTGAATTTGGATACGCCATGTGTAATCCGCACGCATTGGTAGTTTGGGAAGCGCAGTTTGGCGACTTTGCTAACGGTGCACAGGTGATGATAGACCAGTTTATCAGCAGCACGGAAACAAAGTGGGGGCGTCAAAGCGGCGTTGTGATGCTGCTGCCACACGGCTACGAAGGCCAAGGGCCGGAACATTCCAGCGCACGCCCTGAGCGATTCCTGCAACTGAGTGCCGAGTACAACATGATTGTTGCCAACGTTACTACGCCTGCCAACTTCTTCCACCTGTTGCGTCGCCAATTGGCATGGCCTTTCCGCAAGCCGCTGGTAGTAATGTCGCCTAAGTCATTGCTGCGCCATCCGCGCGTGGTGTCTAAAATGGAAGAGTTTACCACAGGCGGTTTCCGCGAGGTTATCGGCGATGATTACGCCAAGCCGGACAGCAAAGTGAAAAAAGTAGTGCTTTGCACAGGCAAACTGTACTACGACTTGCTGGAATATCAACTGGAACATAAACGCAAAGATGTGGCACTGGTTCGCATTGAGCAGCTGCATCCGTTCCCTGCCGTGCAGGTAGATGAGTTGCTGAAAAAGTATAAAAACGCCAAGTTGTTCTGGGCGCAGGAAGAACCCGAAAACATGGGCTACTGGGCGTACCTGTTGCGCACATACTTCAAATATGACCATCAGGCCGAACTGATTGCACGCCGTCCGGCAGCATCGCCTGCAACGGGCTACTACAAAGTCCACAACACCGAGCAGGAAAATCTGGTAAAACGCGTTTTTGAATAATTTGCTAACCACTTGAAACACATACGTTTATGACCATAGACATTAAAGTGCCTGCCGTTGGCGAATCGGTAACGCAGGTAACGATTGCCAACTGGATTAAGAAAGAAGGCGAGCATGTAAAAACAGATGAGATTCTGTGCGAATTAGAGTCGGACAAAGCCACTTTTGAATTGCCCGCCGAGGCAGACGGCATTCTGCACATTGTCGCACCTACGGGAACAACCTTAAATATCGGCGACGTTATCTGTCGCATTGCCACTACGGCAGAGGAAGCCACCGCCAGCAAAGCAGCAGATGCTTCGGCCGTAGCAGTGCAGCAAATGGCACAAACAGGCGGCAAGCAGCAAGTTGTTGTGATGGATGTGCCGCAGTTGGGTGAGTCAATCACGGAAGTAACACTAGCACAGTGGTTGAAACGCGATGGCGACTTCGTAAAGATGGATGAGCCAATTTGCGAAATCGAGTCGGATAAAGCTACTTTTGAAGTGGCCGCTAAGGCATCGGGTATCCTGAAAATCATAGCTTTAGACAAGAAAACACTTGCCATTGGCGAGCCTATTTGCGAGATTGTGGTAACGGAAGACACAACTCAACCTGTTGCGGTTGCTGCCACTGCTCCGCAAACGCAAACAACAGTTGCCGCGAGTACATCTTCTTACGCCACAGGTCATGCTTCGCCGGCGGCTTCCAAAATTCTTGCGGAAAAAGGCATCAGTCCCGAAGAGGTGAAAGGCAGCGGCAAAGAAGGGCGTATTACCAAAGAAGATGCGATGAATGCGCAGAAAACGGTTCAATCTCAACCCGTAGTAACTGCTTCATCTCCTGCCGTATCCGCACCGTCGTCGGTGCAGCCCGTAGCCGAAGGCGAACGCGGTACTCGTCGCGAAAAGATGAGTTCTTTGCGCAAAACAGTTGCCCGCCGTTTGGTTTCCGTGAAAAACGAAACCGCCATGCTCACCACATTTAACGAGGTGAACATGAAGCCTATCATGGACTTGCGCGCCAAATACAAAGATTCCTTCAAAGAAAAACACGAAATCGGGCTTGGTTTCATGTCTTTCTTTGTGAAAGCAGTGTGCATTGCCCTGAAAGAATTCCCTGCGGTAAATGCCCAGATTGACGGTGATGAAATCATCTATCACGACTTTTGCGACATTTCCATTGCGGTTTCTGCGCCGAAAGGTTTGGTAGTACCTGTGGTGCGCAATGCCGAGAAGATGTCGTTTGCCGAAATTGAAAAAGAAATTGTTCGTTTGGCAACTCGCGCACGCGAAAACAAACTGAGCATTCCGGAAATGACAGGCGGTACGTTTACCATTACCAACGGTGGCGTATTCGGTTCGCTGATGTCCACACCGATTATCAATGCGCCACAGGTTGCCATTTTGGGTATGCACAACATTGTGGAGCGCCCTGTTGCCGAAAATGGTCAGGTTGTTATCCGCCCAATGATGTACATTGCCTTGTCTTACGACCACCGCATCATTGACGGCCGCGAATCGGTTAGCTTCTTGGTGCGTGTGAAACAGTTGTTAGAAGACCCTGCACGTATTTTGCTCGGTGTTTAGCAGCATACTTATTTCTTGAACTTTCAGTATTGGAGGCCCTAAGAAAATGTAGCGTTTCTTAGGGCTTCATTTCGCTAAACTATGAGGCATTACTTCCGCATTTTTGCATGGATATTGGTTGCGGGCGGTGTTTTTCTACTTGCCCGGGCAGGCTATTACGTTTATGACTGGAACGAGCGCATTAAAATTTATGAAATTGCCCAAGGTGTTGTTGCAGAGGTTGTGCCCAATGCAGACAGTACACAGTTTTTTCCCGTCATCAGTTTTCGGGCGATGGATAACCAGAAACTGCGGATTCGTTCCCGCCGGCCGGATGCTTCCGTGCAGGTTGGCGATTCGGTGCAGGTGCTGTACGACATTGTCAACCCTGATGATATGCTGCCTGTGCACCAGCACCCGATACAGCACAACAGCCAATGGATGAGTTTTGCGGCCGTACTGTTAGTGGTAGGCTTAGCTGTTTTATTCCGACAATGGCAGCAACACAATCACAGGCAATTGTTGCAGGCATCGGGAAGAACGGTACAGGCTGCGTATGACACTACCGAAACTTTTGCCATAGCCGGTTTGCACTTCTACCGTGCCAAATTAACCGCACAAATTAGCTACCCTCAGGAGCAGACACTGCATTTTACCAGTGAATGGTTCATGGCAGACCCCGCCCCCTATTGGCAGGGAAAAATGGTTAAAGTGCATATCAACGTCAGCCGCGAAAGCGATTATTGGGTGAATACCGAATGGCTGCCTCCGCACATACTGATATAGTTTTTTGCCAAAAAAATCGCAAAAGATGACAAATATCATCTTTTCTACTTGCAAAATCTCCTACATTTGTTGAGTAATGTTTCACTAAACTAATCTTACCAATAGGAGGACAAAACTATGTCACTGCTCACAAAATCTCCGGTGAGGACTTTTCCCTCAACCGTTTCCGACCTGTTTAACATTGAAAAATTTTTCAGTGATGCGCTGCAACTGTGGGACATGCCAAGCACAATGCCCGCAGTAAACGTGCATGAGGATGAAACCAGTTTTCGCATGGAAGTAGCTTCTCCGGGTATGGAAAAGAGTGACTTCAAAATTAATGTAAGAGACAACGTACTGCTTATTTCCGCAGAAAAGAAAACCGAAAAGAAAGAGGAAGAAAAGAATTTTACTCGCCGCGAGTTTAACTATTCTTCTTTCCGCAGGTCATTTGCTTTGCCTGAAAACGTAGACCAAGACAACATCAAGGCTGAATACAACAACGGCATATTGCACCTGACCATTCCCAAAATGAAAAAGGAAAGTGCGCCGAAGGGCAAAAGCATTGATGTTGCGTAGGTAGCAACAGTCGCGCATGAAAGCACAAAAAATCCGGTAGCAAGATGCACCGGATTTTTTGTTTATTGAGGTAACTACATTGGTAAAATTTCGTTATTTCAGCAAATAAATTGCTTAATTAGCAGCATTATGTATGCAAACTTGGAACGATGGGTGATTTTTGCAATGGCTGTACTGTTTCTGGCCAATAGCAACACTATTGTCAGTCGCTCCGCCCGCATACATCACAGCGCGATTTCAGAAGAAACTTCTTACCTGCAACCCTCAATTGCTGCTCCTTGCAACACATGGGATATCGTTTTGCGGAATAGTGGTGTATATGAGTGGCTTACAAGCGAGCGATCTGCACCCGATACTTCCGTAAACTTTTTTTGCGATGCGGCTCAATGGTTTTCCACGCTGTTTGTTGCGGTATCAAACGGCTGCTTGTTGTCGGAAGGTGTGCGACGGGTAGTGCCGTCGGTTGCTTGGTTTCGGCTGTATTGCAGCCTGCGCTTATAGATAAACGCTTTGCCTGTTTTTATTGCAACGGTTCTTATAAAGCCGTCAAATTTGTTTTTTTAGATGCAAAGTTTTTTATTGATATCCAATGGAATCCTCCCATTTTTTCAGCGAAGCGCACGTATTGCACGAGTTGAAGCACTTTTTGCCCTCACAGGCTCCCTTAAAAGATTTTATACACCATAATACGCTTCATGCTTTTCAGCAGCAAAAATTTCACGAAGCGTTGCATTTGGCATCAGAAATATTTGGTTATCAGACCTATTTGCCATTGGAAGAATACCGCGCTTTGTACAAAGCCGGTAAAATCAGCGATGCGATGATACAGCGCGTCATTATTGACCGCAAGGGAGCCAACCAACTGGTGCAGTGGTCAGACAAAATGCACCGACAGCCCTTAAATGCTACTTTGCATCAGCGTATCGGCAAATTGCGCCGCTACTGGAAAGATTTATACAACATCAATTTAGACAAAGAAGTTAATCCGCTGCTTTTTCGGATGTTGGCGGCTTACCTCGACCAAGGGATAGCCCTGCAAAAGTTCCCGATGAGCCGCCACGGTTTTCTGGCATCGCTCCGTCAATTGGAACGCAAT
This sequence comes from Rhodoflexus caldus, assembly GCF_021206925.1. Lineage (NCBI taxonomy): Bacteria > Pseudomonadati > Bacteroidota > Cytophagia > Cytophagales > Thermoflexibacteraceae > Rhodoflexus > Rhodoflexus caldus. The sequence continues at coordinate 45,552 of NZ_JAJPRF010000010.1, forward strand.
AATTTCAGCAGTATTTTCCGCAAGCCTACGGCGCGCAGGTTGTTACTTTCTACCGAATGTGCGCTGCCCGATTTGCTGCAATTGGTTGTGGGCGATGAGCGATACTATGCGCAATATCTGTTTGACCAACAGTTTGCACATCCGGGGTGGTCGGGTATGGTGGCCGTATTGGAAGAACATCCCGATACATTGTTTGATAAGCGAAAAATTACGCTGCGCGAGTTGATTGCTTTTGAACTATTGCTGGAAATAGATGCATTGGAATGCAAATTGGGCAGCAATTGGAAACCATTTGCCGAAGCGACACAGTTGCTGCAAGTTGATTTGTTTGCTCCGCCCGTGCCCAATGATTACTTTGAGGTGTGTGCACTTTGGCAGGAAGCGATGGAGTGGAGTTATTACGACCAAGTGCTTCGCGGAATGCAACTTACGGCGGTGAATGGCGTGCATCATGCGTCGGAGAGTAGCTTTCAGGCAATTTTTTGCATTGACGACCGCGAGTGTTCCATTCGCCGACACATAGAAAACCTCGCCCCGCGTTGCCAAACTTTCGGTATTGCCGGTTTTTTTAATGTTGAATTTTTCTTCCGGCCTGCACATGGTGCATTTATCACTAAGTCTTGTCCTGCACCTATGCACCCGCGCCACATCATTCGCGAGCGGGAAGCACAAAAGCGCCATCGCAAAGATGCCCATTTGAGCAATCGCTCTCATGGTTTTCTCAGCGGGTTGATTGCTTCTGCAACAGTAGGCTTGCTGGCAGCAGGTAAATTGGCACTCAGCATATTCAGACCGATGGAAACCCCTGCCATGGTTTCTTCTTTTAATCACATGGACAGAAACGGGGTGCTGGATATCCACTGTGCCAACGATGCACCAAGCAGCGAAGGCTATCAATTTGGGTTTACTGTTCCCGAAATGGCCGACCGCATAGAAGGTTTGCTGCGCAGCATCGGTCTGATAGCCGACTTTGCCCCTTTGATATACATCATTGGGCACGGGGCGAGCAGTGTAAACAATACGCATTATGCGGGTTATGACTGCGGTGCATGTAGCGGCAGGGCGGGTTCGGTTAATGCACGAGCAGCCGCTGCTATGGCAAACATGCCCGAGGTTCGCGCCCTGTTGGCAGCGCGCGGCATTCATATACCCGATACCACACGTTTTGTCGGTGGTTTGCACGATACTACTCGCGACCTTGCCGATTTTTTTGATGAGTCGGCCTTGCCTCCTGCTTTGCAATCTCTGCATCAGGAGTACAAAGAGTTGATTAACAAGGTATTGGATTTGAATGCCAAAGAACGTTCGCGCCGTTTTCTGCTGATTGATTCGGATGGTGATGCCAAAAAAGTACACGAGCAAGTGCAGCGTCGCGCAATGTCTTTGTTTGAGCCGCGCCCCGAGTGGAATCATGCAACCAACGCCCTTTGTATTGTAGGCAGAAGAGCTTCCAACAAACACCTTTTTTTGGACAGACGTGCTTTTTTGAACTCCTATGATTATTCCATTGACCCTGATGGTAAATATTTGTTGAATATTTTGAAAGCGGTGGTGCCTGTTTGTGGCGGCATCAATCTGGAATACTATTTTTCGCGGGTTGATAACGAACGGCTGGGCGCAGGCAGCAAACTGCCCCATAATGTTGTCGGGCTGATTGGTGTTTCCAATGGCTTGGAAGGCGACTTGCGGACGGGGCTGCCGCGACAAATGATTAACATTCATCAGCCGCTGCGCCTGATGGTGATTGTAGAGCAGGAGCCGGAAACCGTCATGCGTGTGCTCCGGCAACATCCGCCGACCTATGAATGGTTTGTAAACGAGTGGGTACATTTGGCTGTAATTCATCCACAAACCAAGCAGGTTTATCGCTTTGAAGATGAGGATTTAATTCCTTATCAGCCGCTGACGGCGGGGCTTGAGTTCAGGCAAAATCTCATGCCCGAATTTGAATCTATCAACGACAATTTACCTGTTTACCTCATTCAGTAATCCGATGGAAACGAACTATTTCATTGTGAGTCTTGTACTCCTTCCGTTGCTGACCTTCATCATCAGTGTGTTCATTGCGGAGAAACAGGAGTTTGCAATTGCCAATATTTCTTACTATGGTGTGCTTTTTCATTTGCTGACTGTTACCTTTTTTATTGGATTCTGGCTGTATAGGGGTGCGCCATATATCAATGTTAAGGAAATTACCATCTATGATTCGCCCGACTATACTTTCTTGATAGACTTTTGCTTTGACCATATTACGGCCTTTTATCTGTGGATAGGCAGTTTTATCTCGCTGCTGATTGTGCGCTATTGCAGCTATTATCTGCATATGGAGGGCGGCTATAAGCGATTTTTTAATACGGTCTTGTTCTTTTTTACGGCATATAATGCGACCATTTTGGCAGGAAATTTTGAAACGCTATTTATTGGCTGGGAAATGTTGGGTATATCATCGTTCTTGTTAATTTCTTTTTACAGAGAGCGATATTTGCCCGTTCGTAATGCGTTGAAAGTGTTTTCCATTTATCGGATTGGGGATGTGGGGATTTTGCTGGCAGCATGGGCAAGCCACCACTTGTGGCATGAAAACATCACCTTCTTTAAGCTCAACAACTACCATTTGGTGCACGAACACCTGCTGGCTCACAGCGGTATCGGTGTTTTTATCTCTGTTGCTTTGTTGGTGGCTGCTGCTGCCAAATCGGCACAATTCCCGTTTTCTTCGTGGTTGCCGCGAGCGATGGAAGGCCCGACACCTTCCAGTGCTATTTTCTACGGGTCGCTTTCGGTGCATCTTGGTGTTTACCTGATGTTGCGCATGGAGCATTTTTGGGAACATCAACCATTGGTACGCCTGCTTATTGGCACAACAGGACTTGTAACGGCAGTGGTTGGTTACTTTGTTGCACGAGTGCAGTCCAATATTAAAACGCAGATAGCCTATGCTTCCATTACCCAAATCGGGTTGATGTTTATAGAGTTGGCATTAGGTTGGAACACCCTCGTGCTGATTCACTTTGCAGGGAATGCATTTTTGCGTACCTATCAGTTGTTGGTGTCTCCTTCAATGGTCAGCTACCTGATTCGCGACCAGTTTTATCACTATGTGCCTCATCGTTTCCGTTTTTACAAAGGGATTTCGCATAAACTGCAAAATACTTTGTACTTGCTGTCGCTGAAAGAGTGGAATTTGGATAAACTGATTAACAATTTGTTGTTTAAACCCATTCGCAAGCTGGGGCATCAGTTAGATTTTCTCACACCGGGCAATGTGTTGCTGTATGTAGTGCCTTCTTACTTGCTGGCGTTGTTGTTCCTTTGGCAGCGCGAGTGGATTCCCGACTTGTTGCGCCCTTCTGTTCCGGCATTGGTTGCCTTCGTGGGGCTGGTGATGGTTTTTAAAGCGTTCTCCGAGCGAAAATATCCGCGGTTAGCGTGGGGGCTGGTAGTGCTCAACCATTTTTGGACAGCGTTGGCGGTTTCTTTCAACGAGGCTTTTGACATCATGCACACTGCATTTTACCTCAGCGGAGTGGTTGTATCGGGGTTGATTGGACTGGTTTGTTTGCAAATACTGAAACGGCAAGAACCCGATTATTTTGATTTGGAGGAATACTACGGGCATGTGTATGAATACAAAACGCTCGGTTTTGTGTTTTTCCTTGCCACGCTGGGTATGATGGGCTTCCCGATTACGCTCACATTCATCGGCGAGGACTTGTTGCTTAGCCACGTACATGAAGACCAATATTTTCTCGCGTTTTTTATTGCACTCGGTTTTGTGGTAGATTGCGTAGCGCTGCTGCGGTTGTATGCGCGCCTGTTTATGGGCATACACGCGAAGCGTTACCATGCCACACCGCTTAGGAGCGCCTGACAACAATTTTCAATTATCAACTCAACTAAACATCTTCAATTATGAACGGTGCACATTTTCATTTGGTGGTGAATCACCTGCCCATTATTTTTCCGATGGCGGGCATTATTGTCCTTTTGGTGGGATTTTTTACACAATCGGAGGCAGTCAAGCGGACATCTTATTTGTTGTTTATCATTGGCGCAATAAGCGCGGGAGTAGCTATGGCAAGCGGCGAAGGAGCAGAAGAAGTAGTGGAAAAAATCGGCGGCATAGCTGAAAATTTCATTCACAGACACGAAGAGGCAGCAGAACTATTTGCAATTTTGTCTTACATTTTGGGCGGGTTGTCTTTGGCAAGTCTTTGGGCAAGTTGGAAGCAAAAACCTTTTGCCGCTGCTGCATCCGTCATTGTGCTGATTTTTGCCTTTGTGGTGTTGTTTTTTGCCAAGCAAACAGGCACTACCGGCGGTGAAATCAGGCATACCGAAATCCGCGATGGCAGCAATGCACCTGCAAACGACGGCAGTTCTTCCGAAAAAGAACACGATGATTAACAGAAGGGGAGCACTAAACCACGAACTCTTCCACAATTTTGAACTGATTGCGTCGGCGGTCATCTGACCATGTGTAGAGTGCCACGCTGTCAATCAGTGCTTCAAAGCCAACAGGCGGAAGATTGTTTGCCCACCGAATGCCTTGTTCTACCCCTTGTCTGCCCCATTTGCGCTGCGGCCTGCCGATTGTTAGATGGGGTAGGGGTGGCCGATTGTCGGGCGGTGCTCCTCCTGCCTGCAACAAGGCACTGCGCCATTCTTCCATAAGAGTTACCACCTGCCAATGGCCTTGGTCTAACTTGTAAGAAAAAGCACTTGTGTGCTTAGCCGAAGGCAGCGGAATAAGATTTGCCAATGAGATTTGAAAAGGCTCAAAATCAATTTTTTGCATAATTTTTAGCACCTCGGCGGCACGCTCCTTGGGCATTGCACCCATAAAGGCGATAGTCAAGTGTGTATCCTCAGGAGCAAACAGCCGCACTTCGGGCGGGGCAGTGGCAGCCAATGTTTCAAGCAGAGTTTCCGTGCCGCGCACGGGCAGGGCTACAAACCAGTTGGGAGTCATCAGATTTTTTTGAGGCGTATCTATCGGGCGGGTAAAATTAAGCATTTATGCGGAGCAATGCTTATTACGATTTTTACATGTAATTTTGAGAGCCTCTTCCGGAAGCGCAACTATCAACCATACAAGCATTTTTCTGTTACGCTTTTTTGCGTGAAACGGTTTTTTACTCATTGATTCAGATTGTAATGAAAAAATTATTTACCACCCTTTGGCTTGTCTCTTGCTGGTGCTTGGTTGCTTATGCGCAGGAGTCCCTCTCTCTTTCCGATGCGATTGCCCGAGCACTGAACCAAAACTTCGGGATTCGGATTCAGAACCAAAATGTGGCTGTTGCACAACTCAATAACACACAAGGTCAGGCGGGGCGCTACCCTAATATTTCCCTCAGCCTGAACCAGAACAATGTTTTCAATAATGTAGTAAACCCGGCAGCCTTTATTCAGGGCGATATCCGCAACTTCAGCATTCAGCCTACCGCCAATGTAAACTGGGTAATTTTTGACGGTTTCCGCGTGAATTTGACCAAACAGCGGTTAGAAGAGTTGGAAAGATTGTCGCAAGGCAATGCGCGGGTGGTAGTAGAAAATACCATTCAGGCGGTTATTGTGGCCTACTATGATGCCGTTCGCCTGCGCGAGCGCATCAAAATCTCCGAAAAAGTACTGAAAACATCGCGCGAAATTTACGAGTACAGCCTTTTGAAGCAAGAACTTGGCAAAGCGGTTATTACAGAAGTATTGCTGGAAAAAAACAACTACTTAGCCGACAGCAGCGCGTTGCTTACCCAGCAGGTACAGTTCAAAAATGCGATTCGCAACCTGAATGTACTAATGGCCGTGCCTGAAATTAATAAACAGTATTCGCTGACTGATTCGCTGCTGTTTGAAGATATTGACTACGGCTATGAGGCGCTGAAAGACAAGATGTTGGCCTCTAACAGCAATTTGGAGGCGCAATTGCGCAATCAGGAACTGCTGCACAACAGCGTAGGGCTTGCCAAAGCCGAACTGTTGCCCAATTTGAGCCTCTTTACCGGTTTTACCTACAACCGCAACCGTCAGAATCTGGAATCGGCAACATTTATTGACGGCAGACCGCGCCCCAGCAATACGGCCTCTACCCGCACGCTGAACGGAGGTATCACATTCACCATGCCTATCTTTAATGGCGGACAACTGCGCCGCGCCGTAGAAACGGCACAAATGCAAGAACAGGCCGGACAATTTGCCGTAGACAACCTGAAATTGAGCTTAGAGCGCGACCTTGCCGATGCTTATGATTTGTACAACTTGCGCCGCCAACAGGTAAAAATTGCGCGCGAGAACAAGATTGCTGCCGAAACCAATTTGAACCTCTCAGCCGAGCGCTACCGAACCGGCAGTATCAATGCTTTTGAGTATCGCATTTTACAAAATACTTTTGCAGACATTGCCTTTGGCGAGGTGCAGGCAATTTTTAATTTGCTGGAAGCCAAAACGCTGCTGATGCGTTTAACGGGAACTATTTTGACGGAAAAATAATGGGTATTGAAGAAATTTTCGGCTATATCTGCTTTGTAGGATTCGGTATTTTTTACGGGTTGAAAACAGACGATGTGCCTTTCGGAAAAGCACTATTGATAGGCTTGGCCGGCAATTTGATGGCAATTACTGTTTTCGGCTGCATTCTTACCCCCATTTGGCTGATTATGATGCCTTTTGGTATTGAAGTCGGCGTGCCCGACTTTGGCAGAGCACTGCTTGGGTTTTGTGCTGCCGAAATGACGGCTTTTGTTGTGTTCTATTGGATAACGCGCCTGCTGCGTCCTGTTTTGCGCAAAACTGCCTGATTGTGCCCAAAGTATTAGTCATTCGTTTTTCTGCCATTGGCGATATTGTGTGGGTAAGCCCCGTGGTGCGCTGTCTCAAACAGCAATTGCCCGATTGCGAGTTGCATATGTGTACCAAAAGCAACTATGCGGAAATGTGGCAGGCCAATCCTTATGTGGACAAAATCCACTTGCTCCACGATAATTTGGGCAAACTGATTGACGAGTTGCGACAAGAAAATTTTGATTACGTAATTGATTTGCATAAAAATCTGCGCAGCACTCGCATTCGTTGGGCATTGCGCAAGAAGAGTTTTACCTATGACAAACTCACTTGGCAGCGTTTCCTGCTGACAAGGTTTCAAATAGACCTTTTCCCCCGAAAACCCGATGGCGAACCGCTGCACATAGTTGAGCGCTACATGAAGGCCGTTGAGCCGCTTGGCATACATAACGACGGCAAAGGTTTAGACTATTTTATAGCACCTGAATATCAGATTGATTTACAACAGGATGTGCCGGAGTTAAATCATATGCCCTTCTGTGCTTATGTGATAGGAGGAAGCGAACCAACCAAAAAACTGCCGCTGCACAAAATGGTTGAACTTTGTCAGAAGTTGCCCTATCGGCAAATTGTACTGATTGGCGGCAAAGAAGATGCAACCGCTGCCGAGCAACTGCTTGACGAATTTCGGCAATCCGATAAAAAAATTATCAACCTTTGCGGAAAAATGAACATTAGCCGTTCGGCCTCCGTAGTAGCGCAGGCAGCAATGGTCATCGGTCATGATACCGGACTGACGCACATTGCCGCTGCATTCCACCCGACGGTTTATTCCATTTGGGGTACAACAACGCCCATGGGATTCAAGCCTTATTGCGCCAACTCCATTGTGCTGGAAAACAATAACTTAGACTGTCGCCCTTGTTCCAAATCAGGAGCGAAAAGCTGCCCCCAAAAGCACTTCAAGTGCATGAACGAGCTGCCTATTCCCACAGAATTTCCCATAATTCATCGCCAATGAGCACCGTTGTGCGAGCGGCATCTTTGTGTTTTTTAATCAGAAAGCCGTTTTTGTTGCCCGATGGTACTTCTTGTGCAACAACTTTGGTTTCGTTGCTTTTATGGAAAACAGCGGTGAGTTCATCATTTTTTGCCTGTTTTGCAATCAGATAGCTTTCTTTGGCTTTAACGGTTTGATGTGTTTTACCTGCGGCTTCGCCCTGTAAAATTTTGAGGGCATGTGCTGCATTAGGAATACCATATCCGATAAAATTATTGCCCAACGGGTATAAATTTCCACTTTGCTCAATGGCTTTGATGATTTCTTTGGCGGATTTGTCAGGGGCAGCCTGAATCAGGCAGGCAGCAAAGCCCGTAATCATGGGTGCTGAAAAGGAAGTGCCCGCCGAAACTTGTGGCACACAAGATACGTTGGGTTTCAGGTAGGGCAGGAAATCAGGCCCTGTGCTGCTGTAAAAAGTTTTGATGCCGTTGGGTGTCGTTGCACCCACTGAGAGTACGCCTTGTACGTCTGCCGGTGCAGAAACTATTTTCCAGTTGTAAGTGCTGCCTTCATTGCCTGCCGCAACCACAAGCAACAGACCTTTTTCTTCGGTGGCAATGTGTGCAGCGCGGCTGATAGCGGTTGTTTTGCCATCCATTTGCTCGGGGCTGTAGTTTTCGTTCGGATTGTCAAACCCTTGTGCATAGCCAAGCGATGTATTGATGATGCGCACGCCGAGGCTGTCCATCCACTCCATAGAGGCAATCCAGTAGTCCTCTTCGGCGCGAAATTCGCGGTCGCCGTGGTCGGTGCGGGCGAGGTAGAATTTGGCTTCCGTTGCCAGCCCGTATTGTTTTTTATCGGGGGAAAGTCCGGCAATCATCTGCAAAACCGTAGTGCCGTGGTCGTCCGACGATGTTTCACTGACATTGAAAAAATCGGTGCGGCGTCGGGGCGAAACCATATCGCGAATGCCCAAAATGCGATTTTGCTCAAAAAGATATCTCAAAAACTCATTGGAAGAAGCCCCGTAAAACCCCGCATCTATCACACCAATCAGCACATCTTTGGCTGTCAGTTGGCGGTCTATGAGTGTGGTCGCATTCATTTGCTTAACTGCCAAGCCAAACTCTTTCCGATTGTTTTCGGGAGTGGTTGGTTTTCGGGCTGCTACGAGCGGCTGACCCAGAGGCGTAACCTGCGCAACAAAGGGCAAAGCGCGGATGCGTGCTATGGTTGCCTCGTCTGCATGGCAACTGGCAGCATTGAGCCATTTGGAGGCTACCTCCACCGATGCACCGGCTGCCGCGAGTGCCTGCAAATAGTCCGGCGAAACGGCTACATCTGTCCATTGCCAGCGACTGACAGCCAGCAGGTCGCGTTTTTGAATGGCGGCAGGGCTGAGTGCCTTTTCAGGCTCATGCACTGCAGCCAGCGGCTTATCCTTGAAATAAACCCAGTATTTATTGCTTTGGGCATCGGCCGATTGTATCAGCCACGAAAGCGCCAGAAGAGCGAGCAATGGTTTGAACATAGACATTATCCGAAAAACAGTTTGTTTAAAGATAACGTACCCTGTTCAAAAAACGTGCAATGCTACGCCACGTAGCCTAACTTCTCCAGTTTGTTTTTTTGGTTGCGCCAGTCGGGAACTACTTTAACGTGCTGCTCGAGAAATACTTTTTTGCGGAAAAACTGCTCCATATCGGTGCGCGCCTGTGTGCCTACTTTTTTGAGCATACTGCCGGCTTTGCCAATGATAATGCCCTTTTGTGACTCGCGTTCCACATAAATTTCCGCACTGATGCGAATAATATCATCCGATTCTTTAAACGAAACGATGCCTACATCGCAACAGTAGGGGATTTCTTGGGAGTAGTTCAAAAATATTTTTTCGCGAATGATTTCGGCTGCAAAAAAGCGCTCCGATTTATCGGTGAGTTCGTCTTTGTCAAAATAGGGGGGATGCTCGGGCAGGCGCTCCATAATAGCCGCGAAAAAGCGTTCCAAATTGAACTTTTCCAGTGCCGAAACAGGAATGATTTCGGCTTTGGGGAGTTTTTCCTGCCAATATTGCATTTTGGCAATAATATCGTCCTGTTTGCAGAGGTCTATTTTATTGATGGCTACCAGCAAGGGTATTTCCAGATGTGTCAGCCGCGTTAGTAGCGGATGGTCGTCTAAGGTATCGGCAAGGTCGGTTACAAAAACCACAATATCGGCATCTTCTAATGCAGTTTGCACATACTGCATCATTACCTTGTGCAACTCGTAGGCAGGTGTCAGAATCCCCGGAGTGTCGGAATAGATAATTTGAAAGTCCTCTCCGCTGATAATGCCCATGATGCGCTGGCGCGTAGTTTGGGCTTTGGAGGAGATGATGGATAATTGTTCGCCCACCAGAGCGTTCATCAGGGTTGATTTGCCCACATTGGGTTTCCCGATGATATTAACAAAACCTGCTTTATGAGTCATGGCACAAAGGTAGTTTTTTTAAGGCGAACGAAGGAATTTTTAATTTTTTTGGCGAGGGGTATTGGATGTTGTTTTTTATTGTTCTACCTTTGTGCCACAAAAATCGCGAGGTGGAGCAGTTGGTAGCTCGTCGGGCTCATAACCCGAAGGTCGTAGGTTCGAGTCCTGCCCTCGCTACTCAGACGGTGTTTTGTACACCCTAACAAGCAGAGACGTGCAACTGATTCATTATTAGTTGCACGTTTTTTTATTACAACAATTACATCCTGCTCACACTTTCAATCTCTTGCTAACAGTATGATAAACGTATCATTCTGGTTACGAAAAAACCCGAAAAATCCGCAAACGGCAACGATTTATTACTACGTTACCTGTGGCGGTGTACGCAACAAAACCCCGCAAACTACCAGGCAGCGCATCTATGTGCGCGACTGGGACCCTGTGACGCAGCGCACAAACAATGAACTTGTCAATCAAGCACTTGATGATATTGTTTACCGCATTCGCGCGGTAGCGGCGCGGCATTTGTCTGAAAATATTGCGCTGCATCCAGAATCGGTTTTGCAGGAATATCTGGCAAGCCTTAACCGTATTCCATACATCAGCCTGCTGGCGTTGGCAGAACAGTATATCAGCAACAAAAAAGCGGAGTTTATGGCGGGTCGCATTGTAAAGCGTACCTATGAAACTTATCTGACACGTTTTACATGTTTGCGGCAGTTTCTGACAGCTAACAAACTGGAACAGACCGGAGCTGACGCGGTAGGGTACAGGCACATTCAGCAATATTATGAATGGATGGCTGTCACCTGTAAACTGAGCAATGATTATGTATGTAAGAATATTCAGTTTTTGCGACAGGTGTACAGCTTTGGGCAGCTCAATGAGCTTTGTAAAAGTAATCCTACCAAAGCATTCAGGCTCAGCTTTGACTATAACAACCGCCGCCACTTCGACTACCTGGACAAAGCAGAAATAGACAAGCTGCGCAATTACGCCTTTGCGGCGCAGCCACTTGCAACAGCAAGAGACTTGTTTTTATTTCAAATCTATACCGGGTTTGCCTATGCGGACATGGCTGCATTCGACCCGAAGCAGCACATTCTGCGCAACGGCAACAAGCTGTTCATCTGCAAGCCGCGCCAAAAAACAGAGGTACCGGCGATGGTGCCGCTCTACCCGACGGCAAAGGCTATACTGGATAAATACAATCAGCAGTTGCCAGTAGTGGTGCAACAGTATTATAACCGATTACTCGGCGAAATTGGCGGGATACTGTCTTTCAGGATTAAACTAAGCAGCCACGTTGCCCGACGCAGCGCGGCTATGATGTGGCTAAATTCAGGCATCAGGCTGGAAGTAGTCAGCCGCATGCTTGGCCACGCAAGCACACTCATTACACAAAAGCGATACGCTAAACTTTCGCCTGAAACTATCTGGCGCGAAGCTGCCAACTTTGAAACCTTTTAAACCCTCTCACATATGAAAATTGTACTCTGGAGTTTTGGCGTTGCCTGCGTGGCGGCGGCTTTTTCCTGCTCAACTCCAAGCCAACAAAAGAAGGCTGATGCTATACAACAGGACAGTGTACACGAAATATTGGTAATTAATGAACTGTTGAAAGCGGCGATAGCAGATGAGAAATTGAATGAGTTGCTCGAGCAAACTATTTATAAGCATACGCATAATAGCGTAGTGATGCGCACTGAGCTTTTTAAACGCTATGGTGATCTATTTAATAAAGCTGAGAAGTTTAAAAATCAGGAAACAGACAGCTTGGCAGAGGTAATGGAACAAAAAACAGTTGCCATGCAAAAAAGAGAGTTGCCTAAAATGAGGAAAGCGTATGTGGAAGAATTGGGAAAAATCCTTTCAACATACGATGTTTATTGCAGCGTGAGCGGTAAAGATAATGAGGTGATAGAGTTTGCAGGCACAACGTTCAAAAGCAGCATGAATGCAGAAGAATACAACAAAGAGCATGTGATTGCTTTTTTGAAACTGAGATTCAAAAAGTCGGTATTTAGGTTATCTAAAAATGCCCCTGAGCGATTCTCTTACAAGCTTAACACACCCGCAGACAGTGAATTATATTCTTCGGAAGACGACTAAACAAAAAAGCCCCTCAATCAGGGGCTTTTTTGTTCTGCATTACTTGCGTTCAACATCGGCTGTGAGTTTGGTCAGATTCAACAGAATTTCTACCTGGGCTTTTTTGATTTCCGCAATGTCGGCGTTAATCGTCCGTTTGAAATCGTTGTTATCCTGCAGAAAAACCGCGTTAGCTTTTTCTATGTGCTCGATGCGCGTTTCAAGTCTGCTGACCTTTTCGGTCATCGCTGAGTAAACACTAAACCCGCTCACCATCGTACTGATGACAAAGCCGATGATTGCCTTCACTGAGCCGATACTTACGTTGCTGTTTTCGAGTTGCTGCATAGGATTATTTTTTGCAAAAGTCCTGCAAGCAAGCTGCGCAAACTAAGACAACAGTAAGATGTAAGTTTTACGGCGTTGGGGTAGGAGGGGTAAGCGTAGCAAGCTCTGCATCTATCCATGTGGCTATTTCAGCCCGGATAGAATTAAGCTCTGCCAGCCTTGCCACTGCGTATTGTTCCTCTCGGATGGGCTTGTCATCTGCCGTAAGAATAGTATAGGTGCGGTCTGCGTAATTCACAGTCGCTTTGATGTGCGTGCCGAAGTTGGTTAACCACTGCCGCGATTTTGAAATAGGGAAATTGCTCATAATAAATCAAAGATTACAGTTAAGTATTTGTTTTGATTGATATTGATATTGAATGTAGTAGGGTTGCCTGAAATCGGAATGATTGTTGGTGAATCTGTCCAGTTATTGTCGCGCAACTCAATTCGGACAATTCGATAGCCGGTATTGGGCTGCACAAACATCTGTACATCTTCGCCTCCAAGTCCATTATAATAAGGCGGAGCCACAATGCCGCCTATTTCTCCTGTTGGCGCTGTGGTAATAATTTGCGTCCAGATAGAAAACCCGTCAGGCGCTTGCCCGCCGCCGACAGAGCCTCCACCGAGCGGAATCTCTTCTAAACAAACCTTTACGCGATTGCGCGTAAGCCTGTTAACTGGCGGTAGCTCAAGCACATAACTCACCTGCCCGACAGCAGCAGCCACAGCCACGCCGTCCACCGCAAGCGAAGCGATGCGGTAGCCTGCGGGCGCGGTTATTTCGCGCGTAAAAGGCGCGCCACAAGGCACTCGGATAATATCGCTGCTGATTTTTGGCATTAACCAATTCGCTCAATTTCGACAAAAGAATCTGCGCCGATGGCATTGTCGGCAGAGGTGTTAAAAAGTTGAACAGAAATAACTGCACCTACGTTGGCACCTATTGCAGTACCCCACGCCTGAACAGCAGTTGCAGCCGCACTATTGACACCTGTTCCTCTAACCACTTGCCCGATTTGGCCTTTTACCATATTCTGGTCGTTTATCAAAAAAAGGCTTTGTGCAAAACCGCTGTCAAGCGAAGCAATCGTACCATTAAACAACTCATAGTAATTGGCTGCCGTGCCTGCGCGGAGATATACGTTACCGCTGTTGTTGTTAAATCGGGCTTGGATGGTTCTTGCGGCATTAATGGCATTGCGAACGAATACCGTTATTTTATACAAACCGATGGGCAAGGCTTGCGGCAAGGTCAAGTTTAGCGTTGCCGTTGCTGCCGTTGCCGTTGCTCGCCATTTCTGCGGCAAACGGCTATCCACATAACCTTTATGCACAATGTCGCCCGGTTCGTTGAAGTTACTTTCACCGATGCCTGCCGCATAGCGGATGACCTGATGTAAAATTTTATCTGCCATAGGTTTAAATGGGTAAAACCCGACGGGTTTTGTAAACCCGTCAGGTTGGGAAGTTTAGATAACTACTACACGGAAAGCCTGACCGCTTGGCGGCGCTACGGCAAAAATGATATCCACAGCGTTTACAGTTGTGCGGCTGATTGTTACTTCTACCTCGTCGTCTGTCGCCACGTCAAACACCTGGACAATTACGTCCTTGCTGTCTTTGTTGTGGGTAACGGTGAAAGAAGCAGCGCTGCCGTTGCCTGTGATGGTTGCGGAGAATTTTGTAGGACTGTTAAAGTCTTCGAACCGCAATTTACCGTCTGCGGCAACAACCACGTTTTTTACTCCTGTACCTGGAAGTTGATAATCCTCGTGTGTTGAATCTACGTAAATTCCGTCGTTGTACAGTTTGATTTCCGTACGGGTATATGGTGATTCGCCCATAATACTGTACAGTTGTATGAAATTGGGGTTTAGTTGTAATTGTGTAGTAACAACTGTGGGTATCAGCGAAGATATTTGAAATGACGAACCATCATATGATTGTATAAATATAGAGCTGTCAAAGCTGCCGCCTAAGTCTATTTTTTGCGTTATGGGATTATAAGTAAGTGCTTTGCCCGCAAGCGCACTAAAAGCACCACTTAAATTTTGAGCAAACAACGACTTATCCACAACCAAATTGCCGTTGGCATCTACACCCAGCGCTACGCGGTTGGCAGCGGCTACGGCAGAATAATCAGCTAATCCTTTGAGACGTAACTGCGCCGTCGGACCTGTACCGCCTTCAAATTCCAAACCGCCGTTGGTGGCAATATCGACGTTGAAGCGGTGTGCACCGCCTGAAATATCCCAAACAATACCGCGTCCTGCCAGCAATTCCCAATCAATATTTTCCGATGAATTTTGGATTTTATTAAACAGCTTTCTGATGGCTGCTTGTACGCTGTCCGTGCCTTGCAGGTCGCCTGTAAGCGGGGTAGTAGGGCTTGCGCCGCCTAGCAGCACGTTAGAAGCATCGGCAATATTGGTTTGTAAAACAAAAAATTGCGAAGCATTGGCTGGGTCATCTACAGAAGCAATCAACAAATCGCCAACTTCTACGCTGGTAACACCGCCGGGCAAGCCGGGTATCTCGGCAGCTACGCTGACGCGCCAAGAATCGCCTGCCTTGATGTTGGGGCTATTAGGCACAATACCGCCCGTAGGGTCCCAAGCACCTTTGAAGCTGCCGCCGACAGTGGTCAGCATAGATTCAACGTATTGTCGAATGGTATCGCGATTGGCCAGCAAGCCGCCTTCGTTGTTAAAATTTGTATCGGTGCTAATGTCTGCAGATGTAAGTAATTTGCGAAAATTATCACCGATTCTGCCGTAAAAACCCTGCGCCAGCATGGGGTTGCTGTTCATGGTTGCGTCGTAAATCAGCGAGCCGTCCGGCGCAACGGTAATGCCGCTACGCGCTTCTGTGCTCACAACAGGAGCTACTAACCGTGCCTTACGCTCAAAATCAAGAGAGGATAAAACTTTTTTATTTGACATTTTACAATCGGTTAAAATTGTGAATAATGAATTACTACCCGATTAGCACTGCGATTTTTGCAAAAAAAGCAGGCGAAACCTCCAAGTCATTAAAGAAATCGCAATCAAACGCGGGCAGGGCAATCGGTTCATGGCGGTTGAATAGCGCTGTTTTTTCGGCGATGAATGCCTGGACATTTTCGGGGGCTATTACCAACTTTCCGTCTTGCTCCTTCCCAAATTTTTGAAACAGTCCGCGCTCTGCTTCCGCTGCTGCTTCGGCGACAGGTTGAAGGGTACGCACCGCTTTGAATACCTCATAAGCCTTTGTGGCAGGCATTTTCGCGGCTTGAA
The DNA here is from genome assembly GCF_021206925.1 of Rhodoflexus caldus. Lineage (NCBI taxonomy): Bacteria > Pseudomonadati > Bacteroidota > Cytophagia > Cytophagales > Thermoflexibacteraceae > Rhodoflexus > Rhodoflexus caldus. The sequence continues at coordinate 61,512 of NZ_JAJPRF010000010.1, forward strand.
TTTCCTTCAGACCCTCAAGGGCTAATGTAAGCTCATAGACAGTCGGGGTAGGCTTGGCAGCCTGTTTCGGGGTTGTTGATTTTGACTTCTTCATGGTGATTTGAAAGGTTTAATAAATAATCAGGTCGTACACTTTGCCCGCTTCGGGGGCTTCGGTGAACGTAACGCGAAGTTCATCAGGTGAGAGACGAGTAAAAAGGACAATGACCTCCTGCCCGTCGTCGGTGTCCCAAAGCGTCGCACGGACGCGGCGCGAAAGCTCGTGTAGCACGTCAAAATCTGTTGTTGCGCCGTCGCCTTCCAGCGTTGCGGTGTATGCCGCAGAGCCGCAGCAATCGTCTGCACAGGGTGCTGTTGTCGTAATCGTCGCTTCGTAGAAGGCAGTAATCAGTACCTCGTAGCGCTCACCCAAATCGGGGGGCGCGGCAAAAGTTACCGCCAGCCTGTTCTCATCCAGCCGGATGAGGTTTACAATTACATCATCGTCGGTCTGCAAATCCCACACCTGCGCGGTGAGGTGGAGCGTGTTGAGGTCGTGCTGAATAGTGAAAGCAAGCGCAGAGCCGTCGCCTTCAAACTCAAAGCGCACATTACAGGACTTGTAAAAAGTGCGCTCGGTAGGGTCTGTCGGGTCGGGTGGGGGGATGTCTTCGAGGCTGTACGTGATTGTGAAATCCTGTATGATATTACTCAGATTTATCAGCAACCTGCGCGGATTGGTGATAACCTGTGGAATACTATTAATGGTAAACGATGTAAACCGTTTACCATCAGGCGCAATAATTTCACGGGAAAAACTATCCCCCTCTAAGACGTTAAAAACTTCCATCAGATGCGGCGAAAGGCAACATAAATGCGCTTCGGCGCAGTTATGTTGTCAATTACAACAGTGTGATTTTGAGGATTTATAACAGCTTCCTGTACTGCATTTGCGCCGTCTGCGTCTGTAATCCAGATAGATGCGATTTCGTGATTGCTGAAAGGCACAAAGCGCGGTCTGAAATCCGCGCCTTGGCGAATCAGGTTCGTGCCTGTGTTTCCATCAATAATTTGCCCGCCAACGCCCATAATCACTTCGATGTTAAACTCAGGCAGGGCAGGCGCAGCTACTGTACAGACATTTATTAGTACAGGCTGGTCAAATGACGCCCAGGTGATCGTTTGCCCGAAAGGATTTGTAACAGGCACTTCTGTAAATGGGCCTGTGCCGATTCGCATTTCTATTTTTCTGATTTTTCGCCCCGGCGGTGGTATGATTGTTTCGGATGCGGGTTCGCCTGTGTCAAACTGGCGAACAAAAGAAGATATGAGTGTAGCCATTAGATTTTACCAAACTGATTATTGATTTCAATCTTTTTTGAAATTCGAAGCATTGCACCGCCGCTTCTAATAGCGCGTCCAAAGATGTCATAAATCGCATCCGTTGCGCGTTGCGATTCGAGACCACGTACAGTATCGTTTCCGAAACGAACCCAAGTAACGGGGGCAATACAACCCTGCAACTGTGCAGGTGCGTTTGTGTTGTCTGCATTATTAGCCGAATGAAGCAGTATGCCTGTGCGACCGGGTACAGTTTCAAGAGCAATCATTTGTCGCCCAAATTTTGGCGAATGCCTGAAAACAAGGCGATACGTTCCCTCGGGAATACAACTTATTTGTCGGCTGTTATTTTGCCATGGCAACTCAATGCTGTAAGACAATATAGTATTGCCGCGCCATATCTCTCCGATAGTTGTTTTTGGGTGGTAGGTTCTTAAAAGGTCAAATGTTGTCATACTTGCATAATGGTTATGGTGTAAACTGGGACACAATCGGCAAGAAAATTTACAGTTAGATTAGCCTGCTGTGCGCAGTCAGCAAAGAATTGTACAGTTAGATTTTCGCGCCCTGGCACATCAGGCGGAGGCTCGTCGTCCGGGCAATCAAACAGGGAAACAGTAAGCTCTGTAGTGTCGCAGTCTGCCTCAAAGGTTACTGCCAGCGGCAGTTTGCCCGCTGCGGGGAAAACAGGCGCATTATCGCGCGGGGGGATAATGCCATCCGCAGGTCGGCAATCTATCCATTCTTCAATAGCCACAACGCGCTCGCACACGGGGGGCAACACGGGGGCAAACGCTTTAAGAAGCGTCAGTCGCACGATATTCACTCCGTTTTTAGATGCTTCAAACTCTGCATCTAAAACAAAGAACACGTTTTCGCGAATCTTTACCTTCTGTCCGATTCGCCATGCGAGTATGCGATTAGCAGCGAGCTTTGCACGAATTTCTACTTTGCGTCCGCTTTCCAGAATTTTGAGCGCATTCCTGTAAAAGGTTTCCGCGAGGCCTTCGGTATTTTCCCAGCGAATAGCAAACTCCGCCAACTTTTGCCCGGTCGCGGTGTAGTTGGATGGCGAAGCATAAGGGTAGGGCGTGCCGTCAAAGCCCTGTTGTAGCCCATGCCAAAACAAAATCCGCGGGCGCGGATTGGCAGCGGTCGCTTCGGTTTCAGACGGCGCGATTGCTGCGCGACCCGATTCCGGAATGATTCGGTTGTAGTAAACCCTGCGCGTCCATTCAATACCTGTTTCGCGCCCGCGAAATTGCAAGTTGGTATCCAACGATAGAGCACCGTCTGCGGTAACATTGGCAGGGCGGTCATTGGGATAGATTTTGCTGTTTCGCAAAAAGATGAGAGCCGGACGAAACTGTACTGTATTGCGGTGGATAATGCGAACAGTATCACCATTAACAGATATATCGCCGTTGCGCCCTTGAAAGTCAAGTTCATAGTCGGCGTGGAAAGGACTAAAAGCAGTAGCAACTTCTTTTTTCCCGTTGCCGATAATAAGTGGCCAATTTGCGTGTGCAAAACTCTGCCACTGCAGTGTTTGCGTATCGCTATTAAACAGCGCAGCAAAATAGCGATTGAGCGCAACGACAAATCGCAGGTCGTTTGCATTTTGCGCTTCGCCTATTTCGGCTGGGCTGATAACTTCGCCTGCAATCGTATAGCCTGATGCGTCTTTTGGCTGATCTCTGGTCAAAGGGTCATCCTCATCGCCAAAGGAAAATCGGTAAGAATCGCCATCGGCGGGCGATACTTCGGGCAAAGGTTCGCAAACATCAGTAATATCATCTACTTGTGTAGATTCTGTTACGCGCTCTACAAAGCTGATATTGATTCGTTTGAACTTGCCGTCCGCTTCAATTACCAAACCTGCAAGACTGCGCAGCGATAAGAGCAACTCCCCAAAAGTCATATTTGGGATGTAATCCACAACACGCAGTCTTTCGGGCAACTCTATTTCAGAAAGCGCAGGGAACTGAATCGTAGGGATGGGCACACCGTCAAAGGTAACGCCGTAGTCAATCGGGAATGGTTCGCCGCTGTATTGCGCAGTTGCGCCGACTATTTCACGCTCGTTTCCCAGCAACAGTTTGCCAATGTCAGGGAATGGCGCAAACCAATTGGCATTAACAGTCCATCCAATAGCTTTTACCGCTTCCTCAAAAACATACATCAGTTTGAAGAATGGAATCAAGCCAAGCGTTTCCTGTGATTGCTCTACGACATAAGCCCCGTTTATATAACGATTGTAAATGCGGTTGGCGAACTTGACTTCAGGGAAAGCTACCGGGTGATCGCCTGTATTCAGCGCATTGAGCGAGGCAAGCGTTCTGCCCGGCATCTCATATTCCAAAGCTGCCAGCAAATCAGCAAGCTGCTTGTCTTTGTGTTCGGCAAGCAACGATACATCTGCGGCGAATACACCTTCGTATACTTTTGGCGAGGCTTTTATTAATGTAAAAGTTCCCGCTATAATGTCAGAATTTAGGTAAAGCCTTGCGGCTACGGGGCGAAATAAATCAGGCGCTGCACTGGCCGGCAGGTCAGGGTGTCTTAATAGTCGGGCATTTTTTTTGCTCGCCCGCAGGCTTATCGGTTGCGTGGCGATGCCTTTGAGAAAGTCAAAATCAAAGGGGCTGAGGTTGCGAGAAATACTCACAACCTCTTTTTCCAAATCAAGAAAAGATGCAATACCCGAAGGCGGTATGACTTCCAGTGCGAACATGCGCAAAGCTGGAATGCTTGTCCTTTGAAAAAAAGGACAACGAGTTACTGAGCTATTTCAAATTCAATAACAAGGCCCAGCGGCAGGTCGCTTTGCAAAATAACAGGGCTTGCATTGCGCACAACAATAGGGATGAGGCGATTATCCGGTGCAATCATCCATGCTCCGTCTTCACTGCCGAAAACATGTGATGCAGCTTGCAGCGTGTCAGGTGGTAAATAACCGCTGTTCACTTTGTAAACTTTTGCCACCTGCCTGTTAAATGCTGATTTTTTGCGCTCTGTACTGCCGTAGTTGTATGGCACATATTGATTGAATTCAGTTTGCTCTACTTCGTGTGTGATTGTTGTATCGCCCGCGCATGGCAGTATGTTGCAAGCGCCTTGTCTGTCGTAGAATACAATACGTACTACATTCGGACGCATGATATTCGTAAAGGGATAAAGGACAATCGGGGCTACTGTGTTCACAAGCACGGCAAGGGCATCTGTACTGCTGATGTCAATAGGCACAATCACAGGTTGCCATTTGCCTGTTGTTATGGAGATTGTCTCATTAAAACCTGGGGCAGACAATTCTATTGTCTGTGTGCCCTCAGTAGGATATATGAGCGTGATAAAACTTACAAATTCACGTTCTACGCTTCTTGCGAGCGGATAAGCACCAAGCACATTGCCACGTCTGGGAATTTGATTCAGAACAAACCACTCAGGCTCAAAACCTGCCAGCAAGGCGTACCCTTCAAAGACTTGCGTAAAATCAGCATTATCGGGTGTGTCGTCGGTAGCAAGCTCGGCGATAAATAGCCGATAGCGCTTGCATAAATTCACACACAATACAGGCGCGGCAAGAGAAGGTAGATCATATTCTAAATTACTGCGGAGTATGGCATCCAAATAAAATACACATTCACCCGTAGGTGCTGCGCTGCCGTCAGCTATATGCACAACATCAAAATCGCCTGCTCCGTACGCTGATTCTATTTCAATTTTCAGCAACAAAACAGGGTTGGCACTTTGCACATGCAGGGCAACAGGATTCAATACGCCGACGATTTCGGCAGGCTGATGAATGATAATCATAGTGGTTGCTGATTGCTGAAATTAAGCTGATAAAACGCGCCGTCACTTTTGGGGCTATCACCTGATTCATAGCGATAAGTAAGTCGCATCGGGTAAAGAGGATTATTGACGATGTATCGCTGACGGTTAAAATCTTCTACTGCAAGCATTACGCGCCCCTGTGCGCGAGTTATCAAATAGGTTTTTGCATCCGGCTGCAAAAAGGCTGTTGCAGGAACGCGACATTCTATTGCAATACTGCTCAATTCGCCCTGTTCTGTTGCCTGCACATCAAACGTAAGCGAAGCGCTTTGGTAGGTAAAATACAGCTCCTCCCATTGCTCGGGGTCAAAGGCGATAGCTTCTGGCAGGTAGTGCGGCAATATCCAGATGCGTGATATGCCCGCTATATTTTCAGGAATAAGCGGCTTTAAATAAATCATAGGGTTGTCAGGTTTTGTATTGTTACCTGTTTAGCCTGAAACTCCTCGAAGTCGCGGTAAACAAAAATAACCTCTAATTTGCTTTGCCATGTAGACAACTCTTCCCGCATTGCGCGAAGCTCTGCGATAATTGCTGCGGCAGATTCGCTTGTATGCGGCGTTGCGCTGCTGCCTGATGCGGCAGGCGTGGTACTTCTGTCCGATACGCGGCCTTGTACGCGGGCAGCCTCAATCACAGACACCATGTCGGCGATTTCGGGAACATCCAACAACCACGCAGGCACCACGTACTCGTTTGCGTGGACATCGCCAACGACTACATTATCGCTTGGGGCTTCGTCCGTAAATCCACCATCTTTGTATCCACCACGGGGGGCGCGGCTACTGCCGCCTGATTTGATTTCAGCCGCAAAATCAGGTATTGGCGTAGCAACGATTTTAGCTATCTGTAACGCTGCCAGCGCACCGGTAGCGATTTGCAGCGGTATATTCGGTGCCGCCTTTAAAACAGCCAATGCGCCATTGATAGCCGCTTCGGCAATTTTGGCCATCTTTTCTGCGCGCGCGGCACGGGTTTTTATTTCAGCCGTTTCAAGCGCAAAGCCCTGTTCAATGCTGGCTTTTTGCGCTTCATACTGTTCTGTTGAAAGCAACCCCTGCTCGAGTTGAGCATTCAACACATCAAGTCTTTCCTGCTTTGTTTTTTCAGCCTGATTCATCTCTAACTGAGATGTAAGTGCGACAAATTCAGTAGCGATATTGACTCCCAGCATCGCATACTGTCGCATTAGTTCGGCTTTTTGGAGTTCGGCTTGCCGAACCAGATCAATACTTTTCTTCCGGTAGCGCTCTTCAATCAGTAGTTTTTCGCTTTCGGTCAGATCCTTGTTTTGCAGCTCAAGCATCTTCTCGGTTTCAAGCTGCAAAAGCTTTGCAGATAAAATCGCATCTGTATTACCTGTCGCTTCCGCAAGCTCAACGTCTAACTCTGCTTTAGACTTTGCTTCGCGCTGAATAATTTGCAACTCTTTCTGTATTCTCTCCTGAACTGCTGCAAATTTTTTGGCCTGTGCTTCTTTTTTACTTTTGACTTCTTCCTTGTCTATTCTCTGGAGGTCAGTCAATAATTTTTCATTAGTCAGCCGTATAGCTGCCGCTTTAGTTTCTTCTGTTGCGGCTGATTCTGCAATGCGCCTTCTGTCTTCATCTGCCTGGCGATTTGCCTCTGCACGCCTGCGTGCAAATTCATTTTCAATAAGTGCTACGCGGCGCTTTGCATTTTCTTCCAGCAAGCGCATTTCTGCATCCGCTGCCTCTTTGATTTTTCTTGCCTGCTCCTCTAATTTTTTTTCCAACTCCTTGTCGTCGGGTATCTCAGGTAATCCAGTACCGCTATTATAGGAAGCGGCAGTGTTAGAGACAGGTTTGGTAATATTACCTATGACTTTTCGGTAAATCTCATCGGTTTTGTTGATGCTCTTTTGCAGGGCTTCAATTTCTTTCTGCGCTTGTGAAATACGGCTTTGACCTGCGCGGATACTATTTGTAAGGTTGTCGCGCTCGGACAACTGCGCATCACCTACGCCAGCCAACTGCGTGGCGGCGGTAGATACATAACCCGGTCCTGATACAACTTTTTGAGAGGAGCTTGCAGGCAAGGTTTTTTCCTTGATTCGCAAGTCGGTAATGCGCGCCTGTTCTTCCTGTATCTGCTTTTCAAGCGCAATGACCTTTGTAACCTTTTCGGTGATTTCAGCTTCGCGCATACGCAAAGCAATACGCTCTTTCAGCTTCTCGTTCACCTGGTCTTGCAGTCGGGCTAAATCGCGCTCGTTGGTCTGATCTGTAATCTGAAAATCTATCAGGTCTTTGTATTTCTCGTTGATGTTTTTCATCAACTTTTCGCGCTCGGCTTTGGACAGATTGCCCTCGCGCAAAACCTGCATTTCAGCATTGAATTGCAGTTTTCGCTTCTCCAGTAAGCTGATTTGCTCACGCAAGCCGTTTGAAAAATCCTGTTGCGGCTTGCCTGTCGTCAGTTCATTGAACTGATTGACTATATCAGCCGCACCTGCAACAGCCAAAACAAAAGGCTTTGTCAGGCCTGCGACAATCTTTGAAATAAACTTCTCGGCTTTCTCAAGACTTGCGGCAAAGTTTTCATTTTTAACATTAAACTCGTCGGTAAGCGAACTTGCTTCGCGCATTGCCTGTGCGGCAAGCGCTTGTTTCTCGCGTACAAAATCGGTTTGGTTGGCCAGCAAGGACATCACCTTAACAGATTCCTGCGAACCGATTTTCAAGTCCTCAAGAGCTTTCGCAACGCTTGCATTGTCTTCTCCTGCCAGCGTTTTGGCAAGCGCCAACAGTGCGCCGTTGGTGTCCTTTTTTACCAACTCTGCAAACTGCTTGGCTGAAATGCCTGCTTTGCCTGATTGCTCAATAAACTTACCGAAAGCCTGCGGGCTGCGGGCCATAGTCAGGATGATATTACTCACGCCACCGGAAGAGATTTCAGCCGAAAGGCCCAACTCTTCCAGGGCCGCACCTAAACCCAACGTCTCTGTTATTTTCGGGGCAAAGCCGCCCAAAGCGCCCATGCGCTTGGTAAACTCCGCAACGACGGGGGCAGTGGCAGAGCCTGCGCTGCCTAACTCATTCAGGGCGCTGCCGATTTCGTTAATCGCATCACCCGCTTTCATGTTGCGGGTTTCTTTGAACAGCTTTTGCAAGCTGCCGATTTCCTTTGCCACCTCTTCCGCGCCGCCTGTGAACTCATCACCCAGGGCGACAACGGCTTTGTCCACATTCTCGACAAAGCCTAACAGCTCCTTATTGGCTATGCCCAATTGTCCACCGATACGGGCAATGCCGCGCAAGTCGGCAGATGAGGTACGTGTATTGAGCTTGCCTAATTCACTGTTCAGCTTTTCTACCTCTTCCTGCGTCATGCCGGTTGTTTTGCGGATGTCGGCCAACTCGTCGGAAAGCTTTGCGGCGTTGTCTATGGCGCCTGCAAAAAACTGCTGCACGCTTGCAAACAGGTTGCTGATTACTTCCCCTGCAACTGTTGCGCCTGCGAACAGGCCGAAGGTTTTAAAATCCTCCTTGAGTTTTTGCCAGTTGGTGCGGGTGTCTTTTATCTCATCGGTAACGGCCTTAATGCGCGCCTCTACCTGTTGCAGCTGCTTTGTTTTGTCGATGAATTCCTGTGTGCCTTCGGGCAACTGCTCCAACTCGCGGCGCAAAATGCCTGATTGGGTTTTGAGCTGCTTGAGGGAAGGAGCTACTTTGCCGTTTATCTGGTCGGCCAGTAGCTGCGCTTTCTGCGCGTTTTTCTCCAGCTGCTCTTGCAGCGCGCGCGCTTCGTCGGTTGGCAAACCTTCTGCATCAAGCGCCTTGCCTGCCTCTTGCAATTTTTGCAGCTTGGCGCGTGCAAGGTCAGACGACTTGGCCAGCTTGTCCATTGACCTTCCGGCTTCGTCGGCATTGATGTAAATATTTATCCGCCTGTTCTCTGTTTTCATCAGTCGTTGGGCAAAATGGTTTTGACAACTACGTCGGCTTCGGCGGCCACCGCTGCATCGGCCAACTTGTCAACAGCCGGTGTCAGGATAGCCGAAAACACAGGGCGCGGCGTTCGTCTGCCACGCCCTGCGCCTATCTCAACAAATTTGGAGTGGTAGGCAATCTGAAACTGTACCCGTCCGCGGCGCGAATCGGTCTTTGCGCTGATGCTGTCTTTCAACTTTATCTCCCTCGCCTCAAAAGCGATGCCTCGCGATTTGATGTGTACGACCTTGTCCCGAAAAGGCGTTGTCTTGCCTTTCTTAAACTTGCGTGCCGCCCGGCGCAATTCGCTTGCCGTTTTGCGCGACCATTCGCGGGTGATTTCGTTGAAGTCTGCTTTCATTACCAGGGAAAGTTTCCGGTGCGCTCAAAATAGGCTGCTTCGTAAGCCTTGCTCACGTCGCGGATGGTATTGCGCGTTTTGTCGTCAAACAACCAATCAGCTACGCGCTGATTTTGCAGCAGGATTTTGGAGAGCAGTTCCAGCCCTTGTACAATGAGAAATTTTGCAAACATGATTATGCGATTTTGTGAAACATCAGGAGCGCAAATATTTGCACATCAGCAGACAGCAAAAAGGACAATTAGTTTCTAATGCGCGTAATCACAGTGAGCACTACATAAATGCCTACACTGTTGGGGTTTGGCATTCGGTTGAGCCGTTTGTACGTAACCTTTTCAGCGGTGAAAGACAGCTTGAAATCTGTACGCACGTCGCGGCGAATCATGCGGAGCATGTCCTCAAACAAGCCTACGCAAAGCGCGTAGGTTTCCGCCATCTTGATTACATCATCGCTCGGCGCGTCTTTTACCAACAGCATGTGTACCGTGTGATGGCGGCGCAAGTCGTCTGCCAGCAGGTCGCGAATTTCGCTTTGCTCTTCGCCAAAAAGCAGTGTAGGCTGCTTGCTGTTTATCTTGCCGCGCACGGCAAGCATTTCCTCTTCCACGTCCATCAGGGCGAATTGCAAGCCTAAGCGCGTGGCTACTGTTTTGAAATAATCGTCAATCATTGGGTAGGTTGTTGGCAGTTTTAACAAGGGAAAGAAGTACAGTAGCGGCGGGTAAATTGGCAACTTTCTCATATTGTACGACTTGCTCGCCAGCGAGTAGGTGCAGGATGTCGTACCAGTCTTGCTTGGCAGAACTGATGCGCTGTTTGCCCTTGCTTTTGCGTGGGCGTATCTGCTGCATCAGCTTGCGATACTCTTTGTATTCCTGCATGATTGGCTCCAACAGGCGCAACTTCTGTGCGCGTGTGTAGTAGCGCAATACAGCTTCTACACGGTCTGTTTCGTCGTCGGAGTAGGTTTCTGACGACTGAAAGAAAAAAGCAAGCGCCGTATCTGCATAGACAATATTGTCTTGCAGGAGCGGCAGCAATTCACTCAACCGAACAAAGCGGATGAAATAAAAGGGCTGTTTGCGGATGACTTCACCTTCGGGGCTAATAACAAAATTGTCGGCAAGGGCAATTTTGCTGATCAGCTCTCGGGCTTCCAGCGGATAGTTGCGGGCGGTGTAGTAAATCACCGCATTAGTCAGCCAACTGCGCGGCTCTGCCAGCAATTGCAAAAAAGCTGCAAGGCTGATGTCGTATCCGCAAAAATGCTCATAGACGATTTTGCGCACCTGTACGGGTAGCAAATCGGGGTTGCGGATAATATTCACGATGATTTTCCATCGCCAGATTTTGAAAGAGATACCGTTTGTCATATCATCCAAAAGGTTTTTCGGTTGTCTTCGGACATTTCAGCGCCGATTTTGTAAAGCGGGTAATCGTCCTGATTGTCGGCTATGTAGTTGTGCAAATCGGCCAGCGCAGCCTGCGAAGTTTCGTGCAATTCGTCGTAGACGTTTTGCAACACACGCGGGTCGGCGGCTTTTAGTTCGGACGATTGGTCGGAGCTGTTGGCAGCAAAGCTCAGGAGGCCGGCTCTGACAAAATCAACCTGCAAAACATTCATACTGTCGGCCAGTATGCGGTTGGCAAGGTAGGTGCGCAGGTAGTCAAACAGCGCTTTGATTTCGCGTGCGGGCGATGGGGCAGAAACATTTTCTTGCACAACTTTGGCCAGTTTGGCACCAACAGCGGCGCGCAAAAGCTGCATTTCGCGGCGTTGGATAACAACGCGCAGACGAAAGAACAGGGTACGACTGTTGCGGATGTCGGCATGCTTGCTGAAAACGTCGGCATTGGGCAACAGGCTGTTTTTGATAACATTGTAGGCGGGTGAATCGCGCCAAATGTCAAATACAGCCTCGTGCTGCTCCATGTGCAACAGCAGCAGGTTTAGTGCGCTGTATGCAAGGCGCTCCGTCTCCTCAATCGCCTGGGCTTTTTCGTATTTGAAAAGGCTGCGGCGTTCGCCTGTTTCAACAGCAACAGCGCCGCCGTCGGAAATCTGCATTGCGGCAAATGGCATATAGCTGATAGCGGCAAACTTCGCTGCGGCAGATTGGATATGTGCCCACGCTGTTTTTTGTACATTGCTCAACTTGTCTGACTCGTACAGCTCAAGCAGTTTGAGAAACTGTTTGGCATCAACGATTGGCAAGATGTGGGTAATGACTGCATCGTCCAGATACGGCTGTACGGTTGTAACGCTTAATCCGGATGTTGCGGCAGGGAATACCTGTTGCAACTCCTCATCTGTTTTGAATAATGTCATTCGGCTGCATTGTTAAGGTTGCGAAGGTCGGGGGCAATGTCGGCACGGGCATCCAGGGCAGGCATTGCAAAGTATAATTCATCTTCCCATCCGTTGTAGGGCAGGGCAAGACGGTTGAAGGGCTCTAGAATCAGGTTCAGGCTTGAGCGCATGAGCAACAGGTAGTTGCGCAAATGCTCAAATACGTCTGAACCGCTACCGGCTCCGATGCCATTTTTGCCGATCCCGTTACCAATCAGCGACTGCGGGACGCCAATCGCGTACAGGATATGCGAAGCAGATTCCTGCGATTCGGGTATCAGCTCGCCGGAAAGGGTATTGGCTTTGATGAGTTCTATTTTGATGTACTCTACTTCTTCGCCAGCCAGTTTGGACATCTTTCCGGGTAGAAAAAATGCTTTGCCTGCATTCTGCGAACCTGACAAAAACTGCTCAATTCGCGCGCGCTCTTTGTCCATCAGGTTGATTTTTTCGTCTTTGGAAAGCTGATTGAACTCAGGGAAGCGGCGCAGCCAATATTCATCCATAATCGTCACTTTGTACAAAGGCAACATGCCGTTGCTCATGATTGCTTTTTTGAGCAGGGGAATGCTTTGCGCGACGCTAAACCAATTAGATGGGAAAATAGAGTGCCATGGCGCCTCCTGATATTGACTTGCCCCGGGCGAAGATTTAAATAACGGATAAACGAATATTTCAGGGGCTGCCAAGTCAAGCCAGATTTTCGGGTTTGAATAGCGGTCAATGATAGGGAACGATTTGATATAGTTGCTGTCGTCGCTGTATTCGCGTGACCAATCGGCACACACATACAAGCGCCGCGGGTACAGGCTGCCGTTTTCGTGCGGCTTGCTGTACCGACTGAACATCGCCTCATTTGTGAAGATGTGTTCAATTTTTCCCGTCTTGCGGCTGCGGTGCATGGTCGGGAAAATATTGTTGAACCAAAAATAATCGGTCAGGGCCTCGTTTTTATAGGCTTCAAAATTGAGTTGCCGCAAGAAATTCTCTAGCGCAGGATTGCGGCGAAAGCGGTAGGTTTTCTTGCCTTGGGCATCGTAATCAGGAATGCCGTAGCGAATTTCAATCGCAGCCGCCCAATCAATTTGCTTCTGGATGGTTTGGGGTATAATGGAATTTTGGCGCGCCTGCTCATATACCCATTGCGGGTATAGATTGTCGCCGCCCCAATATTCTATCTTCAGAGAGCTGCCGCGAAAGTCGGGGCGCTCGGGGATTTGTGCTGCTTTCGGCAGCGGCATATTCCACGCCACTACCGCATTGGCAAATGTGGAAATGTGAAATTCCATCATGGGCGTACGGGTTTGTTATTTATTTCTACAATCAGCACGAAATGGCAAGAGAAAATATCGCCTGTGTTTCGGCAATAGAATTTCTGCACGGCAAAATCAGGGGCTTTTTTGGCGGTGTGCTGCTTCTTTTGCTCGCGGGTGATGCTGCCGCGCACCCACTGGGGCAGCACTTTTGCATTTTTGGCCAGTACACAGTTTTCGTAGCGGTGCAGCTTGCCGCTGCGCTCGCTGCGAAAAGCGATAGAAAAGGGCACCGGCTGCCCGGCAACGCTCTGTTCGATGATGGCAATAAGCTCAGTTCGCCGTATGAATTCCATGCTGCAAACCTCAGGCAGGCAGGCAAAAAGTAAAAGGACAATGACTTTTGGGGATAAAAAAAGCCCTGCCGTTATCGGGCAGGGCTTGGGGCTGTATATGAGGGGCTTACTTTGGGCAACTGAGAAAAGAGGTTTTCCAAGACACGTAAGGTACTCCTTTCTGTAAGCGCTGCTTATCCTACACCCCTTTCAATGGTTCGGATTTGTTTTGTAAATATATTGAATTAATTCTGATTAATAAAAAAATCAATCGCTCCAACTGTCATCAAGAAAAAATGATACACTTTCTATCTTTCGTCGGAGTTTGCCTCCCAATTGCCTATCCAGTACCCAACGGATACGATTTTGCCGTCAAAAATAAAGGCAATACGCCCAACTAAAGACGGGTCGTTTTTGTCGTGCAACCCGTCTTTTTCTACGTCGTAGACTTTCATGACTGCATAGTAAAGTAATAGGTGTTCAGTACTTTGCAATCTTCCCAAATCTTCATTGCTTGTGATTTTGGTAGGGAACAAATATCACTACCTGAGTATTCAAATTCAATTACCTGCCACATAGTGCCATGTTCAGGCTCATCTGACTGGATATGGCCAGCAGGTATTTCTGAAACGGCCTCTTCAAAAGACTCAAAAAAGCCTTCAAAATTGCCCATGTTGGACTTGTAATTATCTAATCGGTATGCTTTTTTCATAGTGTTTTTACAATTCGCCAAAAACTCAGCGGCGCTACTACCTCCGTCATTCAGCATTTCTGCGATTCCAATGGAATCGTGAAACTTTCTGTATTGCTTCTGATGGTAGATGAAACCACCGCTTTCTACCTCTTCTGATGTGGGTGCGTCCACGTCTTTGGAGGCAAGGATGACGGCGTCCCATTCGTCTGATGTATAGCGCCATCCGTCTATCTGGACAACGCCGAAGATGCGGATCAGGCACTTCATTAGGGGAAATACATGATTGTTTGCCAATGAACGGTCGCCGCGCACGAAGGGGCGCAGCGTGTTTTCTGGGAGACCTGCCTCCCTCTCTATGTAAGAGAGAGAGAGGGCAGGACTTATTTGTTGGAGGTATGTGCGGAGTTTAGACATTGGTATTACGAAGTTTTTTTGGGAAATTTCTAATTGCTTTTTCATGGTGTTAGGTGTTTTTTGTTTTTGTTTGATGTTCCAAAATTAGAACATATTATCCAAAGTTCCAAATTTGGAACGCAATTTTTTTGAAATATTTTTTTGGTAAGTGATTCCTCCCTATCTGCCGAAGGCTGCCGCAACGGAATCAATCAGCCAAGCTAAAAAGCGGAGCTGCTTCGGCTGATTGATGAGGCGGCTCTTTTTGTTAAGTTGTGTTGCGCCTGCGGCGACTTAACAAAAAGGAAACAAGCCTTTGCCTTATGAAAATGATTTTTGTTTTCTTGTGTTGCGCCTGCGGCAAGAAAACAAAAAGTTAACAAGCTCGCAAAAAATGACGCAATAGCAGGGATGGTAAAATAGCAGAGGGGTTTTTTGCGTCATTTTTTGCAGCCGCTTCGAGCGCCGCGCCTGACCGAACACAGTGTATTTCTTACACTTAGCAGGTCGGCAAAAAAACGGCGTAATTAAAAAGTTACTTCTTGCAGGTGTGGGTGCGTTCCCATTTCCCTTTGTCTTTTGCAATTACGGTATGTACAAACTCTTGCGTATCAAGTAAGCGCTTTGCCTGTCCTACTGTAATAGCTTGCAAGCTGATGTACTCTCCTTTGCTGTCAAACTCTGCAAGTGTGTAAAATCCTTTGTTTGACTCAATCACTGTTTTAAAAACTGTCGGCTTCATGGCTTCGGTTGGGTTTTGGTTGTTGGTCGGTTGCTCGTTCGGCAATCGAAATATTTTTAATAAACAGGCTGCCGTTATTCCAATATAGTTGGAGTTCGTCTCCTGCCTGAAAATTGAAAGCGTTTAAAATGCTTCCTTCTATGTGAATAGCTGGCAAAATATTGCGCTGTTCGTCAATCACATTAATTACTCTCGTCGGGGCTGGCATCGTCTGCGGTTGGGGTTATATTGTTGGCTAAAATGTATTCTGTGGCTCGCTTGGCTTGCTGTGCGGCTGTAATAATCATGCGCTTGTCATTGCGCAATTTTTGCAGCCAATTAGCGATATAAGCGGCAGAGTTTTCTATTAGTCGGGCGTTTTCAATGCCTGCAATATTGCAGAGAAAAGAAGCTGTCAGTTCTGCGGTTAACTCTTCTTTGCTGTAATCTTCTGAACCGAAAAAACTCTTTCCTGACGTTGCAATCTCTAAGCGGTTTAATCGCTTCGGGTGTCCTGTGGCGTGTGCATACTCATGAAACAAAGTTGAAAAATAGGCTTCTTTGCTTTCAAACGAAGTTAAGGGGGGCATTTGTACTAAGTCAGTCAGGGGCATATAATATGCCTGCGCTCCTCCGTGTTGCAACTTCGGGGGGTTTGGCATATTGTTAATAATTGCTTTGCAATTCGCTGTTTTTTGCGTTTCGCTGGGTGGCTCTGGCAGTGCTGGCAGTAGCTCTTTGATGCCTGCAACCTGTGCCACATTGAAAACAGTGTAGTAACGCAACAAAAATACCTGCTTCATTTCTCCAGTTTGGGGGTCTTTGGCTTCGGTAACTTTCCAAAAAATAACCTTATGGCCTTTTTCTCCTTTGCGTACCTGTCCGCCCATTTGTAGGGCTTGTTTATAGGTTAAAAATAATGGGCGTTCATAGGGTAGCATGGCAAGCAACCAAACATTTATACCTGTGTAGGGCTTTTTGTTGGCGAAATTGCGGGGAACATCTGATGTTTTCCAAGTTTGACGCCATGGGGCTACTCCCTGTTCTAACAAAGACAATATCTTATCTGTAACCTCTTGATAGAGGTCTGTTTTAGGTTTTTCCATAAAATTTTTGAGGTTAAAAAGGTTGGGAATTACCCGGCATTACTGCCGGGCGTGGTGTGTTTTTTGTCCAGAAAAATCAGATTTTGAAAGATTCAAGGTCTTTTTTCAGTTCGTTTATTTGCTCTTCAATGAATTGCAAAAGCGTATCATATACCAACTTAATAAAATGGCTGTTGGTAGTATTGAATGGCTTACCTGCGCACTCAAGTGTAAACTTGTCATTGCTGCCCATGCTATTCCCTGCGGAGATTAACTCAAACTTTGAACTTTCCATCCTGTCAAGTTTTTGCATCTTTTGCAAATAGTTTTCAGCCGCAAATTTCTTGTCTAAAATTGTCGGGGCTTTGTTTGGTTGTGGTTCGGGCGTGTCATCGTAGGGCGGAAAATCCTGCTCGTACTCTGTCAAGATGCTTGCACATGGTGCGCTGTTGTCTTGCATTTCGCTTGCTGCGGATGCGATTTCAGGGCTAAAAGCTTCTTGCTCTGCGGTCTGAACTTTTGGTGTCTTTTTCATTTTTTTTGAAAGTTAAAAGGTTAATTAATTATTGATTCTGTGGGCTTTTTTTGTTCGTTTCCCACATTACAAAAGTACTAAATTAGCTCATAATGAGCTAATTTATATTAACGATTTACTTACATCAAAGAAAAAATATTAAAATTAACTTATTGATTATCAGTGATTTACAAATGATAAAAGAGTGGCAAATGTAATATTTAGCTCTTTATTAGCTAATTTTGAAAAAAAACAAAAACTATGGATTACTTAAAAATTGATTCGGCTTATTTATCGCAAAAAATGAAAGCGCATAGTCTGACGCAACAAAGAGCAGCCGATGCGCTGTGCGCTGGCAATGGTGGGCTTTTACGCAAGTGGCTGGCGGGCGAAACCATAAGCAATCCCGCAAAAGCGGCAATTTTTTACTATTTCATGCTATTAGAAGGTAAAAGCCTTTAAAAAAACAGGATTTTAACGCTCTCAAAATCAGCCTAAAACGGCTGATTTTTTTTGCCTTTTGCCGAACGGCGCAACGATTGACCCCGACCTGTCGCGCTCTCGCGTGGTTGCAATTGCGCAAAAAATACGGATATATGAGGGGGCGGCGCGATACGATTTGGCACGGGGTGTGCCCTGCGTGGTAGGCCGTTAAAATTTAGCAGACCTTTGATGCGGGCATCTACGGTACGTCTGTTGTTGCTGTGTCGGTTATTACTTCCGCAAACAACCCTTCTATCAAGCTGTCTGCTGCCTCTCCGAAATGAGTCTGTAAGCGTTGGTCAAGCTGCGGTTTCTTTTCGCCTGACTTGTCTTTTTTAAGTGCGCCGCTCTCGTCCTGATAACATCGGGTATTCTGTATGCTCAGGTTGAGATAGTGACAATTCTCTATATTGAAGGATATTTTACCCATGCGCAGTAGCAATGCCCAAAGGCGGTATTTGTCCTGATAGGTAAATTGGTTATAGAACATCTGCTCTATCACTGTCCAGCCCAGCGATTGCAGCTCTTGAGTAAATGACTCGTGAAAGCGCATTGCACTGATGGCAGATCTGCCCTGCCTTGCTGTCCGGTCAAAGTGATAATAGACGATTCGGCATGGGGAGTTCTTGTAATAGTCATCAAACTTTCGCGCTAAGTCTTTCAAATCTAAGGGCGCAAGCACATACAAGCTGTTGATGATTTTAAGATTACCTAACTGTAGTTGACCAATCGTCAAACAGTTAATTGACTGGTTGTAGTCGGCGGCTATATGGATTGGTTCGGTTGCGAAATAATCTTTGTCGGTTAGCCAGTTTCGGTCATCGTGCGGCAAATGGTAGCCTATCCGGTAGCCGTGCTTCTTTTCTGACCATAACGGATAGAAAGCATTACCGCCCTGTCTTGCTTCTAAGTTCAGTACACTTGTAGCGATATCCGCTTTACTCATGGATGCAATCATCGTGCGGATATAGTTTAGCCCAAGCGCATGTATATTATCCAGTGTACTTGCTGTGTTGAAAGAAACAGCACGTTTGCGCAACTCCTTTACCATGTTGCGCAACTCTTCTGCGTCGGCTCTACGCTCGTCCTGCTGCAGAATCGCCTGTATCTGCAATATCTGTTTGCAGATGTTGGGTGTAGATTTCGGGCGAAACTGCAAAAACCAGTCATGCTCTTTCTCCCAGGGACGGGGCATGTCTGATACAATCAATATTGATTTGTGCTGATAAAGCTTACCGAATACATCTTCATTGCCGCGAACGGCAAGTACTGTTTCTCTGAATCGCTGTTCGGGTATGAGCTTCCCTTCTTCAACGGCCAAAAAGTCCAAATTGCTACCATTGTGCTTCGCTCTGGCACTTAGGATATAAAACCCCGAGCCATTGTAGAAACTGACGAAATGCGCGAAATCTTTTTCAGGAAATCGGCGGCCACGTTTGAAGTGCGCGGGCGGCGTGGTACCCACGTTGTAGTGCACTCCGCGCTTGAACCCAAATTGCTCAAAGCATAAGTAAACGCCTGAGAGTATCTTTTCCTCGACCTTGTAGTCGGGAATCATCAGACCGCCGACGCAACCGGGCATAGCTGTTAATCTATCCAACAGCCAAGGCCCTGTAATGCCTTCTGTTTTGCCTGTCCCCCGTCCGCAGACATTTACGGATATACGCGCATCAACCGCTTTATTATAAAGCTGTGCCGGGTTCAAGTGTATTCTGGAAACGACCCTATTCCCTTTCTGAATCAGCTTGCTTTTCATCCACGACGATAAAGTCTGTATCTATTGCGTCCTTTTCAATGGCAGCGTAAATCTGCTTTTTGAACTCTTCTATTTTGTCTTCTGACGGTAGGTCTATTTCTAAGATTTCAGGGAAGAATCCCAATTCTACAGGCGGCGGCTGAATCTCTTTTACTTTGTTTTCTATGCTGTGCAATTGAGATACTGCCAGCACTAAGTTTTTATCGCAAAGCGCTTTGACTTTGCTGTCGTGTGCGTCCTGTTTCGTCTTATAAATCTCCTGTAGAACTGCCTCAATGTGCAATGTCTTCAAATCAAATAACTGAACAGTGCGGTTGTAGATTTTGTACGCAGTAGGCAGGGTAACGCCATACTCTTCCATAAGTGATTTCAGAACTTCGTTTTTCGGTTCAAATTGCTGAATCAGTTTGCGGCAAAAGTCCATTTTTTCAAACTTACTTTTTGCCGACTCTGACACTTCGCCTATGCCTGTTTTCATCACTCTTAATAGTTTTTTGTGATTTGATTTCTGCGTTACCCTGTTGCCCATTTTACAATTTCTGATTTTGCAAAATCTTACGCATTTCCGATTGCGCAGGCGTACTGCCCATTGTTGCTTGTTTGAAAATACTTGCCCGCAACTGATATTCAGCCGTGAGCATACCTTTCCAAAATGCTTTTTTCAAATCAGACATCTTGCTGATTTCTTTTGTCTTAACTCGTGCTTTGGCTTCATCTACGCCGCAAGCAATCAGAAATTCATAAGCGTTTACATCAATTGCAATTGCAATTTCAATCAAGTTAAATCCGTGAGCTGCGTACTTTTCAACAGCTTCCATCTGTTCGGTCGTTAGTTGAATTTGAGTTACCATAAATAAACTGTGCATCAAGGGTTGCAGATTCTTTACAAAATAGAATTACACCGCCTTCAGTGCGGCGGTTAGTCGTCAGGTTGGATGATGAAATAATTGCACATCCGAAATGTTCATTTTGCAACACGTAACATTTCGCATGTGTCCTGCGATACGTAATTCTTTCTGCAATTCCTTCAAGCAGCTGCACAGCGTCTGGTGCATTCGTTTTCGTGCGATAGTCAAGCAGGCAAACAACCTTATCAATCATCCCGCTACTCTGCATAGCTGCGATTCTTTCCACAGCCGGTAGCGACAGCGCCCATGTTGAAAAGTACAAATCGCACTTGCCCAGGCGTTGCGCACAAAGCGCAATCAGGTTGTGTGTTGAATACCTGCCACGTGTCCAGTAGCGTATCAAATCGCCTTCCTGTGCCCTGCTGATAGCCGCTTGCATCTCTTCACTATCCATTTCCAGCAAATAGCTTCTTTGCAGACGTTGCAAACGCTGCAAATCTGCATCAGGCGCAGGTATAGCGATATGTTCAGGCTGCAACAGCATTTTTCAATAACTCTTCAATTTTGGCAAGTTCATCCGCAAAAGCTTTGCGCCGTGCTTCGTCCTTTGTTCGGCTGATGTACGTGCGCAGTGTGTTACGACGCTTGAGTAATTCTGCCTGTGAAAGACTGTCAACCTTTGGTTTGACAGGTTCTTTACGTTCAGGCATTTTGCCATGTGTGTAGAAATAATCAATCACCTCCTGCAAAGAGGTAATCTCTTTGTGGCGGCGAACAATGGCCTGGGAAAGTTCGGGGCAATTCTCATCTTCCGGCACATTCACCATACGGATAAAGTCAAAATCATTGTCTTTGCGAAGCTCGTTGCGTCGTGCAATGAGCGCTTGCAGCTCATGCGGTAGCGTGTAAAAGTCCGCCAGCTTTTCTTTGACCTGGTACGCTTGCTCCGGTGCCGCTTCAAGCTCTGCAATGCGTTGCAGCTCTTCGCGCAGTACCCTCTCGTGGTGCGGTGAGCGTTGCTGTAATACCATTGCCTTTACCTTGCTTGCGTGTCCGCTGGCAAGGTACAATTCGAGCGCTTTGGCGTAATCAAAGTGCTGCAAAACCCAAATAATGCTTGCTTTATCCATCTTTCAAAAAAGCCCGATAAAAGATTTACCGGGCTTTAACAATTCACCAATTAGGAAAACGAAATCTATGGGTGTAGCGTAATCAGGCCCTCATACATAATAATACCGGGGCTGAACGCATTTAGCGTGCAAGAGTAACCCTTGCGGTCGCCTGTAATGTTGCTTGTGCTGAAATTCGCAGTAATCTGCGCAGGATGCTGACGGCTACCAACCTGATAAACAGGATACTTGCCGTCTTCCGGTTTGCGATTGGTATCTTCCAGCAAGGCAATCACATTCAGGGTTTTGCCGAAACGGATAAACTCATTGAAAGCATTGTTGGTACCGGGGTAGAAAAACTCCGCAACGAATGTGCCGCCGCTTTGGTCGCGGTTGGTCATCTGCTCCCAGTTGATAACGCCTGTATCGTACGTCGTCTGGATTTCAATGAATCCTTTACCGGTTGCAAAAATGTGATCCCCCGTGATGCGGTTCAAGTCGCCAATAGGCGGCTGCACAGGCGGATTGCCGGGCGTTACAGGGGGCGTAAACCAAAGCGTATCGGCAACAGTAGTCATCCACGTAAGTGGAGCAATCCAGATCCGCGGGGCAACGCCAGAAATGTTCTCCTTCCCCTCCATCCCCTCATAGCTTTTCAAAAAGTTAAGCATCGTTGCCTCCTTCCTCTGCCAGCTCTACAATGCCACTGCCTTTGCTGATAAGCCATTGCAACAGTGCGTCATCTTCAGCAATTTGCTGCGCACTGTACGACTTGCCCTCATGATAAATGCCTGAGCGGACACGGTACATTTTGCCGCCGACCTCTGCCGTAGGCATAGCAACGCCCGTTTGCTTGGCCGCTTCTATGGAAGCCTTCAGCTTTGCGTTTTCTTCCTGCACATCTGCATAGAGCTTTGAAAGTTCTGCCAGTGCCGCCTGCGCCTCTTCCAGTGTTTTGAAATCGGCTGTATTGATTATGTTTTTCTGTGACTTTGCCATGATTACACTAAGTCTTGGTCGTTTGTGAATACAATGCTCTCATCAAGGAAACCTACACCTTTGTAGAAGTCAGTCAGGAACTTTACAAAGCGGTCAAATACCTGCACGTTGAAGCCTGAAAGTCCTGCTGGCTTCTTGGTCAGCTCTACCGCGTTGCCTGTCGGAGTCATCCAGATTTTATTGCTGTTCAGCATGGCTTTTTGACCACGTACAGTAATATTGAATTGCGGCAGTCGGTACAAATCGCTTTCTTGAAAATACTGTTGGTTGTACTTCAAACGCATACCAGTCGCAAAGCGCATCGCTAAGTCTTCATTCATATTTAAAGTCATTGTTTGCATCCAGTAGCGTTTATCTACCGAACGCGCGAAGGCTTCAATCTGCTCAACAAATCCCTCAGGTGTAGCATCAGGCGCACCAGTAGCAATCGGCGTGATTTTTCCCGCCGTGATTGCCTGATTGATTTTGCGGCGCAATCCGTTCATGCTGCCCAGCGAAGTGGTTGGCGTACCTGCCACAGGTGTAACTTTCGCTCCCGCATACAGTGCGTTGTCCAGCTCTTCCTCCATTTTCGGAATCAAATGCTCTTCAACCACATAGGCCACAATCGGGTAATCATCTGGATTTCTGTTGTTTTGCTCCATAAATGCCAGCCAAGAGTACTTGAGCGTATTCGGATTGATTTGATAGTCAATTTTCAGGTTGTCCAAATCAATTACATGTGGCGTAAAGGTCGCTTGGCCTTTCGGGGTAAACTGATCCTGATAGCCTTGCAATACTTCGCTCATAGCCACGTTTGCAACTTCGAAACGGGTAAATTCTGTCGTCATTTGCGACAGCACCTGCGACATACTCTTCTGACTGCGATACAAACGCGCAATCAGATTCCGCTCGTTCTGCGTCCCCGGGCGGTAGTATGCGCCAAAGTCCGCAATCAACTGCATGATGTTAATCATAAAAAGATGTGATAAAGTTTAAGTTTTAAGTTTTTACTGCATCATGTTTTTTGCCCAGTCGCTGCCTGCATACTCATGCTTTGGCTCTTGCTCCATCACATCGGCGGCGGTAACCACTGGCGCGGATTCAGTAGCGGCTTCCCTGCCCACAATCTGCGTGGCAACCTCTCTGCGGACGTTTTCAAGCTCGTTTTTAGCACTTGCAGCGGCTGCATTAGCCTGTGCCAGTTGCTCCTGCAAGGCTGCGATTTCAGCATCTTGCGCGGCAATGCGCTCCTGCGCTTGGGCAATATTGTTCTGCAATTGCAGCAACTCTGCGGCTTTTGCGTCCATCCTGTCCAGCTCACTGTTTGGGATGGTCGCGCCGTTTTGGTCTGCCTTCGGCTCCCAGCCGAATACAGAGGTAATTGACTTCCAGGTCATGGTAGTTGATTTGAAATTTGACGATGATTTATTTGTGGATTTTAAAATACTGTCAAGCGTGGCGTAGCCATCGGCAAGGCCCATTTGCATAGCGGCATTTGCGACGAACAAACGCCCGGTCAGGGCTTCCTCACTGACCTGTGGACGCATGCGGCGCACGAAGTCAATGAAATTCTGCGCCATCGGGTTGAGGGTTTCTTCCTGTAAGGCCTTGTACCTGCCCTTGAGCGCATCTTCATAAGACTTACCCTTATCAGGTGATTGCTCTGCGTAAATGCGGTGAACCTTAATGCCGTTTTCCGCCTGCATTTTGGTATAATCAGCAAGCGTTACCATTACCCCGATACTGCCCAGCTGTGAGCTTGGCTCGGCGACCATGATTTCAGAAGCAGCCGAAGCAATGAAATAGCCTGCCGATGCGGCCATCCCTGTAACAAGCGCTTTGACAGGCTTTGTCTTACGCGCTTCTGCGACGGCTTCGGCAAGGGTTTGAGTACCCTTGACCATGCCGCCCGGAGTGTCTAACAACAAAAGGATTGTTTCTACCGAAGCATCTTCTACCGCTTCAGCAATGTAGCCGCACATGGTTTGGCTGCCCGGCTTTCCGCACCAGTCGTCTTCATAACTGATGACATCTTTGATGCTGATGATAGCCGTGCTTTCGCACTGATAAAAGGATTTGGCGCGAACTTTTGCCAGGTGCGCACCCAGGCGAACAGTATCGCGGGACTCGTCGGCAAGAGGCTCAAATGTGTATTGCTCTGCCATGAGCTGATTTAGTATTTGCTCGGCAAAGTGCGGTTCTATCGCCCATTCTGCCGAAGCTATATCGCGCATGAGTTGAATCATGCTGCAAATACATATACTAAATTTTTGAACTAAAAGGACAATTGGTTTTGATTCGTTTGCTTTTTGTGCAAAAGCATGTCTAAGCGCTCTTTGGGCGCGTGCCGATACCACATTTTCAGCGCGTTGTCCGTGGGGTATTGCAGCTCGTTGATGCCGCAAAATTGGTAGTAGGCTTCAATCGCTTCTATCAGCGTACAGCCGCCGCGGCGATTGGCCGCCAACAGATACCCGGCTACAAAGCCCAGCATCATGCGTACAAAAATGCGCTGATACAGGCTGTTGTCAAGGCCGTAGCGCTCGTACAGCGGCTCTGCATTGTCGGAGATGGTAACATCAATCATCGCGTCCTCAAACAGATCAAGCCCAACCTCGTTGCGCGTGTCTATTTGTATGCGGTATTTTTTGCCAAAAACGGTGCGAATGAAAGTGTTGATGTAGCTTTTTACGGATTTGGTTTCTCTCTTGCTCATGCTCAAAGGTATTTCCTCTATCTTGCTCATAATCAGACGTATGTTTGAGGTAATTTCCAAAGCATAAAGTTATCGGTTTAAGGTCAAACAGTTTAATTTTTTGAACCAATCAGTATAAATATTTGAACTGTCAGGCAATAAAAAAGCCGCCCGATTGGGGCGGCTGTGGGGGATGATAATGTAATAAACTATTTCTTCTGAGTTTTACTTGACAATTCATTTAGCATGTCAGCTCTAAAAAAGGCTTCTGAATAAAATTCAATTTCCTTGCTCTTGCCGCCAAGTGTCTGACCTTAAGTTAACTGTAACAGTCCTTCCTACTGATGCTGATTTTAATGGCATCGCATTTTTTTGACTGTATGCAACTTCAATTACACAATCAGCCATTTGGCTTAAATCGTAAGATTCTTCTAAGTCAACTTGCCCGGCTAATCTGCCAGCCTCAAAGGCTAACAACAATGCAAGTTCTGCGACTACTAAATTGGCATTTTCGCGGGGGCACCTTATTACTTCGGTATGATCCATAGTTAAAAAAGGTTTAAGTTTTCAGGTTTTTTGGGCAGCGCAGGAGCATTTTCTTTCAAGTAAGAAGCAATCTGTTTAACTCTGTCCCTACTTCGCTTCTGTTGCTTTAATGCCTTTTTTAGGTTGAACTTATCAGATTTAGCTTCATCTTCATCAATAGGATGGCCGGGACAGCCGCCACCAAAAGGGTCAAAGCCTTCGCATTGGGTCATTGGAATTAGTTTATGACCTTTCGCTAATAGGTCGGCTAATATTTGGCGTGCTTCTTTGTCGCTATACTCTTTGCCGTCAGCATCAAGTAAAAAGTTGATTTCCTTTCCTTGATAAAGGCTAAGTATGCCTTTAATGTCAATGCTCATATGAATAATCCGTGTCATACTAAAATTTGGAAATTGGATTTAGTGGTAAAAACATTACTGCGCAGGTGCGCTGATTACTTCTATATAGTCTCCTTCCACGTAGCCCCGTACCAGGTTGCCGAAAATGGAGAAGTTTTCATACAGGATTTCGTCGAACTCCTGTTCGTCTTTGCCGCGGGCATACTTGCTGACAAAATGGTCGGCAAGGTAACCGATACCCTTGTGCGCATAGCCGGTAGTGTACACGTTGCTATGCTTGACTAATTCACCAAAGCACGCAAACAGAATCGTAAACAGGCGCGGGTGCAGCTCTGCAGGAGTTACATCGCGTAGCGAAGCGGCCAGCAAAGACGTAGCAAGCGCGACAATATCAGGCGAAGCGTACACTTTAGGCATACCCCTATGGATATTGCTTAAGCCTTTGGGCATAGTGCCGAAGCGCTTTTTGTAAATCGCGAAACACTCGCGAATCATCACACAAAAGCACTGCTCGAACATGACTTTTTTGTCTTTGTCGTTCGGAATTGATTTGAGTTTTCCTTTAAAAAGAGTCCTTTCCATGGCTTAGAAATTTTTTTGTTTTTGTTCAATCGTGAAAAATTCAGCGGGAAAATCACAACCTCACAACTTTTTCGCGTAACCAACTGATTAACAGCCGCTTATGCGGTTGTTGGTCGGTTGTATTCAGGTTGTCCGAGGTTGTATTTGGTTGTATTTCACAACCTCACAACCTCAAACAACCTCAAACAACCTCTTTTACAACCTACTATATATATATAACTACTTGATTATCAATATAATATATATATCAAGGTACTCAGGTTGTCAGGTTGTGGTTTTTTTCGGTTGTTTTTTAGCTTTCACTTTTGAAAGCTTTTTAAAAAAAGGCGGTTTGAATCGCCTTTTTAGTACCCCAGGTCAAGCCCGAAGTCTTCTTGTAAGTCCTTGTATTTCAGGATGTACGACATCAGCGACGCATCGCCGCCGCCTTCTTCGGGCAGCTTCTTGTACTTAATGTAGTGCTCCGATACGTCCGGCACGTAACTTTTGTGCTCGCGCAGCATGTCTTTGAGTTGGTTTTTCGTGGCAGGCACTTTGCCCAGGGCTTTCATCCGCTGCTCGTACTTTGAGTGCAGAATGTTGATGTTGAAGCGCAAAACTTCCTCATCAATCAGGCGTTCGCCTTTCACTTCGTGCCAGCTCCAAATCTGGTAATGACTACCCGGATAGATAAGAGCCACATTGTAAGGCACTTTGTTGGTGCGCTCGTTGCCGTCTTTGTCCTTCCACGTGGCCGCCTGCCGCTCTGCGGTGCGGTACTCTTCCACCAACTGCTGCACGGTTTCCCAGAAAATTTGCAGCGGCGATTGCTCCATCAGGCTGGTATATTGCTTTTCTACGTTCTCAAGCGCGATGTAAAACAGCTCTTCGGTGAGGGTGTGGCCGCCCAAAAAGTTGGGCACTAACCCCGCAGACTCCAGCGCAGAAATCGGTGAAAGAATAGTAGCATACGAAGCAATCACGCGGTCATTAACGGCCATATCCTTGCGCTTAAAGTGCTTGGACATCATGTCTACAAAGTGGCGGTAGAGTTTGTCAAACTCCTTTTCTACAACTGCCCTATGATTCAGCAGGTAGTTATTAACCGTTGTCCATGATTTTGATTTCAAGTCTTCGCGGCGCTTGATAAACTTCAACTTGCTTTCAGGGTCGCGGACGTTCTGCTTCATTTGAATGTAAATCAGGCGGCTTTGCAAGGCCTCTGAACCATCCTCGAGCGGCGGCTTGTTTGACGATACTACGCAGCTTGCTGCCGGCTCCATTAGCTTTACGGACTTGCGGTTTTCCATGTCCATGGTTTTGCGGAAATTCCGGTCAAACAGCAGTACAAGAAAGTCCGACAGCTCGCCGATGTTACTTGCGCGTGAGTAGTCCTCCAAATGCACGCAGATGTTACTGTAAGCGGCGAAGAGTTCTTTCATTGCTGCGGTAGAAGAGTTTGCACCGACAGACAGCTTATCACCTACCCCACGGCCTGCAAAGTCCATGAGCAGCTTTGAAAGCTCTGACTTTCCCGAACCGCCAGGGCCTTTCAAAAACAGAATCGGGAAGTTGCGCAGCCGTTTGATGATAATGTCCATATAGACAGTAGCCACATAGAAGCAAAGCGCCAGTGACTCTGTGCGGCTCCAGCTCTCCACGATAAATCGTGCGATGTCGTCAAATGCCAGGGCGCTGTCCTCGTGGCGGATAATCACCTTGTCTTTGCCTGCCTTTTCCTCGTCTGTATAGGGCATAAAATAGCCCTGTTTCGGCGTGTCGATGATGTTGAGCGCATTGGGCGCTAACAGCTTGCGGTTCACCGGATCATACGCAACATTGGAATAGAAGAAAAAGCCTGATGTTGGGTCATAGCCTAACTTATCTACCCGAAGGGCAACTTTTAAACCCTGTTCCAAGAGGTATGCACGCAGGTAGCGTGCTTGTTTCGCGTCAATATCAATCGCGTAGCGCTTGGCGTAAAAGGCGGTTTCAATCGCAATCGTGGAAATAATATCCTTGTTGTTGATAACCACGATTTCAGCTTCCTGATTCTGCCGCTTTACTTCCAGTACCCAATCGCAATCTTCCGTGTTCGGGATGACAAGCTGATAAAGCAGGCTGATTTTGAAGTCAGACACCTTTTGCATGTTGCCTCTGCTGTTCATAATCCATGTGCCGAGTTCGGAGCTGATAACGCGGCGGTTTTCTTCCGCATCGTTTTTTGCCTGCTTCTTTTGCTGCTCTTCTTTCTCCTTGATTCGCGCGCGGTAGGTCGTTTTCAGACCTTTGATTTCCTGCGACAGTTTGTCGGCATAGGCGTTGGCCGCTGTCAGATCAGGGACGAGTAACAGCAAATTTGCCAGGTGATTGATGAACTCAATGTTTGCGGTTACGTCTTCGCCGTTGGCTTGGTTTGCTTTCCATCGCCTGATGTAGTAATCGTACCAGGTGATTTCGTTCTGGGCAAGCACGGTATTCCAACCTTCTACGGCAAGCGGATTGCGTAGTACGTCGTCTAAATCCATACCCGCAGGCATTGGAATCATGCGCACATTGGCACCGGCTGCAAGCAGCAGATTGAGCGAACGCTCAAAGGCTTTTGCGCCTGCCTCGTCGCCGTCGTACACCAGTACAATCTTTTTGGTGTAGCGCAACAGCAGTTTGATTTGCTCGTCGGTGAGGGCAGTGCCGCAGGTTGCTACAACATTGTGTATGCCTTCCTGATGTGCGCGCCACACGTTGGGGTAGCCCTCTACAATATAGACAGCGTCCTTTTCGCGGATGGCTTTTTCTGCGCGGTTGAGGTTGTACAGCGTGTAGCTTTTCCGATACAGCAGGGTATCGGTCGGGTTGATATACTTTGCCTTTGCGTCTGGCGCAATCGCTCTACCCGAAAAACCGATTAACATTCCGTTGCGGTCGTGCAACGGAATAGTTACGCGGTTGCGCAAGGTGTCGTAGCTCCTACCCTCTTTTTCGCGCACCAAATCAACCTTTTTCAGAACTTCTTTTTTGAGGTCTGTAAAAAAGCTGCCTTCGGGCGCATAGCCGATACCGAAAAAGTCAATCGTTTCATCGGTAAAATCACGCCCTTTCAGGTACTCGGCGGCAGCTGCTTTGTGCTTGGTAAAATACTCTTGCGCATATGCAAGTGCCTTTTCGGCTTTGGCGCGTACCTGCTGCTGCTTCTTATACTCTTCCGGGCTGGTGCCGTTTGGTCGTTGCTCATACTCTACCGCGATGCCCGCATTGCTTGCTATGTCGGCGATTGCTTCGTAGAAGCTCATGCGTTTTAGCTGCATGACGTATTTTATCGGGTCGCCGCCCTCTCCGCAGGCAAAGCACTTGTAAGAGTTGGTGCGCTCAAATACATAGAAACTACCTTCGTTGTGGTCATCGTGGAACTGGCACAGTCCGGTGTACCTGCCACCGGACTGTTTTTTGATTGTCTGGTAGTAGCCGATGACCGTATCGGCGGGCAGTTGCCGCACCGCGTCTATGGTTGCATCAGCTATTTTCATAATCCTTGGTGAGCGCTAAGAGTGAATCAAACTTGAACTCTTTGTTTTTCGCCTCAATCAGCCATTGCTTTTTGCCCAATTGTTCCTTTGCGGCGAAGTAATTTTTCTGCGCTGTGCGCATTTCTTCTGCCGCTTTCAGAAGCGCAGAACCTGCAAAAATGCGCCTAATGACTGCCAGAAGTGGTTGTTTGCTATCAGGATGCGCCCGCTCTGCAATGGTAAATTGCATCTGTCCATCTATCAGCTCATAATCAATGATGAACTGGTCAGGGTGTATGTCGCGTAGTGTCATATGCCGTGGTGTGATTTTTCTTCGCGTCGCGCGAAAAAGTAAACATCAGATGCGTTGTGGAAGTGAATGCGGAAGACTGCTCCGCCACTGGAATAGTGCTTTTGTACCTCGTAATGATACTTGCCCGGATAGGCTTTTGAATCCTGCCGCAGGAAGGCTTCAAATTGTTTGGCTTCCTGGGCTGTTTGGCGTGCTAAGGTGATGGTCATTGCACACCCCCTTCCATTTCTACTTTACGGATTCTCTTTCCCAAGAGAACAAACCCTATTACCCTACCAAACATAGAATGAACTTCAAGCCTGTAGCCTGCTGCTCTTGAATATCTTGCAAGCCGCCTTCCATTTGGAATGGCGTAAAGACATGTGTAAGCCTTTCCTGATTCGGCAAGCAATTTTATTTCATCATATACATTGCATGCAATAGCACGAATTTTTGTTCTGGCTTTTCGTCTGCTAATTATCATTGCGCACCTCCTTTAAAGTTTTGGCCTTTGTGTATAACTCCTCAATCCACCCGGATGCGTTGGTTTGATTGGGATTGCTGTCTGTCCAACCAAGCGGGTAGATAGCTGATTGATTAGCTGTTTTCCAACCTACAAACCATCTACGTTTATTGGGGTTTCCGCTATGCTGGCAAATGTCTTTTGCGTAGCGGCCAAGCTCTGCGAACCTGATGTAAACGATTTGACAATTGCCTATGTCGGCAAATTCAAATATTACTTTGCTTACGGTAAGTTTCATTGCGCACCTCCTTCCGGTACATCAATCGCTTTTACAGCGATTACGCTTTTGTTGGCAATCATCACGTCTATAGCTGTGATTGCTTCACCAAGCTCATATACGGCTATTCCTTCCGGTGTTGTCAGCTCTATCAGCTTTGCACTATCAGGCGGACACTCTACGCATTTGCGCATACCCGCAAACTTTATATACTTCGTGCCGTCGGGTCTTTGGAAGAGCCTGTTGCTTTTTCCATATGCGATTTCATAGCGCTTTAAAAGAAGGTCGCTCATTGCGCACCCCCTTTCTTCATAGCTAATTCATAAAGCCTGAAGCGCTGATACTCCTCTTTGATAGATAAGTAAAGGCTCTCACAATAAATGTGGAAATTGTCTAAAAGTTCTTTAAATGTAGGATGTTCACCTTCAGCAATAAACTCTGTTACAATCAGAGTATATGGATGCACACTATAATAGTTTGATTGCTCAATCTTGGAATCCTTGTAAATTTTAGTGAATTGGTAAGCCTCTAAAAATTTTAATGATACCTCTTCTTGTGTGAAGTGAATTGCAGCTTCTATTAGTGCAGGCTCTTTATACTGGTCAAATGAAATTCTGAATGTAATCATGACACTACATGGTTAATGGTGAATTGATTGGCTCTGAAAATATCGCCCTGTATGCAGTCGCAAGGGCGGTTCAAAAAACGGACGAAGTATATATCCGTGTCGCGTACTCGTTCGGCGATGCCCTCAAACCCCTGGTATGGGGCTGCCGTGATGGTTACATGATAGGTTTCTGGTTGCATTTTCGTACACGATTAATCGTGTATGGCAGAGAAACAGAAAGGGGCGGCGGATACCACCGCCCTTTTGCTACGTGTGAAAAAAAACCTCACTTTTAGTTCTTAAATCTGGCGGCATAGTTAATCGCCCAAATCGCCAGCGTCTGCGTGGTTACTGATCGGTTGAACCAGCTGCATTTCCGTTTCTTTGCCATACTTGTTGATGAATTTTGTAAAGTCTCTGCCGTTGCGGATGCTGGCCGCTTCCATGCGGCACTCGTCCGAACAATATTTTTTAATGCGTTTCGCCTGCGGGGTTCGTACCGTAAACGCTGTACCGCAATGCAGACAGTTTCGGGTTTCTTCGCCGCCCTCAGGCGCGGGGCGGCTTACTGAAAAAAATCCTGCTCCTGCTCCTGCTCGGTTATCGGCGGCGGTGCAACGGGTGTGGCTTGCGGCGTTACAGGGGGATTGGCGTAGCGTTGCAGGGGTGGGGCAGACATCTTGGCGGCTTGCTCTTCCAGCATCGCGATTTGTGCGTTTATTAGGTGCACACTTGCCTGTTTACGCTTTTTGCGACATCTGACAATGCTGTGGGTAGTATGTGCTACCATCAATGGTATGATCACCCCCAATATGACAACGGCGATATTTTCCATGCCCCAGCTGCCCCAAGTCCATGAAATGGTATTGATTTGAGAATAAACGCCCAGGCTGATAGCCACGGCCAGAAAAGCAAGGCCCCACGAAATCAAGGCTTCTTCCCGTAAGCCATAAATAACAATTGCCGAAAGGATGCCGGCAGAAAGGAAAGTTGCGGCGACATGGTTAAACGCTCCCCAGTCGGGGCGAAACTGGAGCATGAACTTAAAGAACATGCTTTCAAAATTGCTTCCCTCAACGAGAAGGAAAAACACTAACAGAATAGACAGGCCTGTCTCGTTTTTGATGGTTTCAATAAATGCTTTCATTTGGCAGAATATTTTAGACGGGTTTCACGGATAGTTGCTGCCGCTTCTTCGCGGCTTATTGGCTTGGCTGGATGCTTCACTTTGAAAGGGTCGGGGGACTTGTGAGTCTCCGGCCTGTGTTCCTTTTTGAATTTGCGTTTCATTGCGCACCTCCTCTCATGGTGAGGGTTGAATCAATCACATACACGCGCTCTTTGCCGGGCGTGGTAATGACTTTAATAATGCGCTTGTTTACAGGGTCGTACAGGAACAGGAAATCCATGTGCGTGGCTTCTATGGCAAGCCCATTGGGGAGCGGGTAGGGGCGCAGCGGCTTAATGCGCTGCGAACAGCTTGCTAACATCAGGCAGAGGATGCTAACAGCAATAATTTTTGCGTACTTTTGCATTGCGTAAATTTTAGTTGAACCTAATATTTTGCGTACTCTCAGGCGATGTTGCTTCGGCGGCATCGCCTTTTTTGTTGGGAAACAAAGCGCTTTTGAGCAAATCATAGTGCTTTGTGCTACCGGGTGTGATGTGCAGGAATTGCGCACCGAAGTAAATTTCAATTGCCTCATTGTGAGGCGACAGGCGGGCATAAGTAATCTGGCTCAGGTTGATAAACAGATTACCCGCGAACAGGTAATTTTTTTGGCAACTCATTACTCATTCCATTTTTTATGGGTTACCGACATGGGCTTATCTTTCTGGTGGTGTGGTTTGTAGGGTGGATGGTTAGAGGGTTTCTCCTTTTGCATCGCCCAAACACCAAAAATGAGGGCAAGGGTTGCACACAGCGCGAAAAACGCATAAATCAGATTTTCCATGATTACTCAGGGTTTTGAGGGTTGTTAATAATTGAATTGAACTCTTGGAGGGCTTCCTCTTCCAGGTGAGGATTGGCCTTCCAAAACTCTTGTAGCGCCTCTTCCAGCACAATTCGTACTGTGTGGCTAACGGTATTAAATTTTCTCTCGCGGCGGATTTGGTCGAGTCCGATAAAAATCAGTTGATGAATATTTCGGATGCCTAAATCTTTTGAGTAAGGGGTCTCAAGCGCATCTTGGGTGGATAATGTTTTGAATGCTACTTTCATACTTTTTTTGGATAACTTTGGATAGTTTTGGATAACTTTGTACTGCAAAGGAAACTAAACAGTTTCAATTATCCAATAAATGAAACTGTTTTTGTACTGAAAATTTTATAAATGAATCATGAATACATTAGAGAACAACATCAGGACGCTTTGTAACGCTCAAGGAATAAGCCTTACAGAGCTTGGAAAGAAGGCAGGTATAGCGCATAGCACGCTATTTCATGTAATGAGAAGAGGCAACGGACAGCAAAGAATCATTCAAAAGCTCGCTGTTGCATTAGGGGTTACGCCTGAAAGACTATTAGGTACTCATATCAAAATTGAAACTGACAGTTTCAATTTGACAGACTATGACAAAGACAGATACATTGCATTTCTGGAAAAGGAAGTAGAGTTTCTCAAGGGGTTGCTATCCGACCAGATGTCTTATCTAAAGCTCGCGGCTGATAGTCAACCCGAGGCGGTCATTATTCCGATGAATAGGGCTGCTGATTATCAGCCTGCCAAAGCCGTATAGCTTTGGTTCGGGTGTACATTTTGCTCACTGTCGGCGAAAAAAGTGGGTAGGCATAAATGGGAAGCCATTTTTATACGTCCTGCCCTCGCTACGAAACCATGTACCCAAGCCATCAGGAAGCCATCCTGATGGTTTTTTTGTGTTTTCTCGGCGGTTAGCTCCCGCAGCGCAGGTGCACCGTCAGGTGCAATATTGATTTTGAGGGGCACTATCAATCCCTTATTAGCGAATGTTTCAAAAATCTTTTATCCAAAAAAAATGCTTTACGTGCTTTTTCGTGCACGCGCAAGACAATTCGGCAAAGTGAGTATTTACTGCCGTATCACGCTCAATTCAGAGCGAGCATCGGAGTTTTTTACGGGCATTACGTGCCAGAAAAACGAATGGGAGCAGCAAAAGCAGCGTGTTCGTGGTAACGAACCTGCCAATGAGGTGCTGCGGCAAATTGCGCAGGATGTTCGTGCCGTTCTCAACCGTATGCTGTACGCAGGCGAACAACCGAATGCCCAAAGCCTGCGAGATACCTTTTTGAACAAAGGAGAGCGCAGCCTGCCTACCATCAGCGAAGTGCTGGAGCAATTGCTGGATAGCGTAGAAACAAACAATGAGCTTGCAGAGCGGACAAAGCGCAAATACGAAACAGGCGTAAGAAAAATTCAGGCTTTTATCCGCCAAACGCGGCAGGAAGCACTGCCGGCAGCACAGGTGGGCAAAGACTTTGCGGAAAGATACGCTTTGCACCTGCGAGATAAGGTCGGGAACAGCCGTAATACCATAGCCAAAGAAATGGAAATACTGCGGGCAGCCGTCCGTCCGCATCAGGATGTGCCACTGCAAGGATTCACTTACTCGCGCCGAAAACCTGCACCGCCTGCCTTTTTGACTGCGGAAGAGGTAGAGCGCATAGCGACGCATCGTTTCGCTTCAGAGCGCTTGCAACAGGTAGCAGACTTGTTTTTGTTCCAAATAGGCACGGGGCTGGCCTATTGCGATATGGCCAAATTCAATGCCGATATACACCTGAAAAGGGCAGGGGGGGAGGTTTACCTGTATATGCCACGCCAAAAGTCCCCGACTGATGCCGCCGTGGTTCCGCTGTGCGAGCGTACCCTTGGGCTACTCACTAAATACGCCAACCTGCTGCCCGTTATCAGTCTGGCCAAATACAACAGCTACCTGAAAGAAGTAGGGGAGATTGTCGGTATCGGGCAAAAGCTCACCACGCACCTTGCCCGAAAAACGGCAGGGCACTTGTGGCTGGCATCCGGCCTGAGCTATGAGCAGGTGGCCTTCCGGCTGGGGCATTCAAAAATTGAAACCACGCGGCAATATTACGCGAGGCTGCGGCTGGCAGTATAGGAATGTCTGTTTAATTGTGTAATATTGCCTAACAAATCACCAACCTTTAAACCTTTCAGAAAAAATGAAACAGTTATTGAGAAACCAAGTATTATTAATCGCCCTGTTAAGTTTCTTTGCCTTCGGCTGTAGCAAAGAAAGCGACCCAGCGCCGCCGAGTCCGGCTGAACAGCTTGCTGCGCAATTGGTGCAAGGCACGTGGCAAATCAGCACCTTACAAATCAACGGCCAGCTGCAAGTTTTAACCAATCAAGACCGTGCAATGCGTTACACGTATCGTTTAGGTACAAACAAAACATCGGGCAAATTAACTTGGACTACTGCACAGAATGTGATTGAAGCCGACTGGCGCTTAACCGACCCGACAACGTTAGTAATTAGTGGCGGAGGAGACCAGGTGATTCTCACAGAAGTAAAAATCACCGACGGCCTGTTAAGTTATGTAGAGCTTGACGGCAATACCCGTTACTTTTTCATTTTAAGACGCGTCTAAACATACCCACGAAAAAAAGGCTGCTCTTTCGGGCAGCCTTTTTTTGTTGGTATCTGATGAAACGCAGAAGGCAGCCCCTTTCGGAACTGCCCCTGCTATCTTCGCTGTATTGGCGCTTACTTTTTCTGCCCTCGCACGCTCAGGTTTCCCGACCGTCATGCCTCATCATTGGACACATGGTACTGAAAGTGGTCATCAGACAAATATCCTACACGCCCTTCAATGGTTCAAATCAGGTAGGCAAATATAATACAATTACGGATTAAATGCCTTGTATCGGCTAATATATGCCTGCAATTCGGTCAGAATCATATCGCGCAGGCTGCCGTTGATAATCGGGTCATCCGGTGGCAGGTTGCTGATGGCATGGAACAACGTCTCGTCCGCACCAATATCTACCAGCGCAGTGATAGGTGTCATCGTTTGCGCAAGTGCCATCACCTCTGTTGGTGTCAGGTTTAATTCGGTAGTAATATCCAAAATGCGTGCCTTCAGGTCGCGCAGAAAGTTGATTCGTTCTGCAGTAGAAGGCATCGGCTCAAAAGCCGGAGGGGTAGGAGAAACATGTACTCTTTCAAAATTAAAACCTAATACCAAAGGATCAGATGAACTTTGGAAAGCATCAAGTTCCTGCTCATTTGCTTCACGATTGAAAGAATATACTTCCTGCCTATCAATATGCAAATACTCTACTCTCATAAGTTTGGTGCTATGTAATAATAATCTATCCTTAGAATAGCTGTACCGGCAGATGGATTCTCCTGATGCCCAAAATGAGCAATTTGTAGCGCTACAGTAGGAATATTGGTAGTAATTGTGCCTACCAATACATCATTCAAATAAAAATCAATTCCACCAGCCTTTGTTCTTATTTCATATGTATTCCAGTTGTAAGGATTACATAAAATCGCTGTTCGGGTTCTGATATTTGCAGCAGCAGTCATAATTTCTACAACAGGTGCAGCAGGATTGTCAAAATTAAACCAAAAGCCTGCTGCATTAGTCGGGAGTATGCTTGTATTGCTGTAGGTTACACCTGTGGTCGAGAAACCGAAAATGCTTGTTTTTTTTAAGCCGTTATTAACAAATCGGATGCGAAATCTAAAAATTACATATCCATCCGAATCTGTTATTTCTGCTCCTGAAGAAAACGTGATACTACCTGAGGTAAAAGTACCGGATGTAGCCAACTGGCGCACGCCATAAATACCATTCTCTTTAACTGTGCTGAAAGTATTAGATGAAGTTGTAGAACCTAACGGCGCAGACTGCGTTACGAAAGTTCCGTAATCCTGAAAGACCTCTGCCAGTCGTTGCAGTGAATTGCCATCAAGACCGACTGTGAACGGCCTGTAAATCACCTCACTACCATCCGGATTACGCCTGCGCACAGTGCCATCTTCGTGCATGTACAAGCGTGCAAAGCCGGCAGCTGGGTTGTCCACGCCGCTAACTTGTGGAAGTTCGGGATAAGACAGATATTTATTCATTAGGCTGCATTACCAATTACACGAACCGACAAATTATTCACCGATACGTTGCTGCGCAGCGTCAGTGTATTGTCGTTGTTTTCCACAACGCTCAGGAATACGGCTTCGCCTGCCGAGTTCCTTACTTCTACCTGATAAGGGCGCACAATTCCGGTAGGCGTTATACTTAGCGGGGTGTTCGCCGTCAGGTTTACGGTAGTGGAGAAAAGCAGCAAGCCTGCCACTGAGGTGGTGGTAAATGCTGCCCCGTTCCAAATTTTGAAGGTATTGCTGGTAGTATTGAAAACAACGAGACCTTTGTCGTTTGTGCCCAGCGTTCCTGCAAGGGCTGTTTCCTCGGCAGCAGTAACGTTTTCTATACGCTGCCCTTTAACTTGCTGTTTATTGAGATTGATGTTGCTGTAAAATTGTAAATCTGCCATTGTTGAAAATCAGGTTTGCAACTTAGTATGTAATGTTGCTGCAAGGTGAATACAGGGTTTCAATTACCTGTGTATTTTTTTCGTAAATTCTCATTTTGCCAGCTTTTTAAAGGCAAACCAAATCATTACACAAAGCAAAAAAGCGAAAACTATTGCTCCTGCCAAATTGCGATATGTTTCAGGCGTTAGCTGTACGGTTACGTTTGTTTTAATGCCGTTTTTATCAATTACGCCGAGGATGTTTTGCAGTTGTTCCATTTTATCAGTAAGGTAAAGGTAAGGTTATACGTCCGGCATGGAAGGCAACTTTGCAAGCCAACTGTCCGGCATCAATTTTAAGTACATCCATTGCTCTGCGGCTGGCTGCATCTGTTTTTGCACCGTATATGCCATCAACAGCTAACTTTTGGCTGCCGTAAAATCTTGCATCGGTGTTTAGGTAAGTTTGTAGCGCTTTGACGTATTCGGTACGAGAACTGAAATTGTTTTGACAGCCCGACGCAGTCCAATTTGTATTCCCGCCGCCACCGCTACTAATTCCACCACCACTGCTGCTTCCGCCGCCGCCCGAAGGGAAAGGATAAGGAGATGGTGTGGGCGATGGATTAAAAGGGCTTTCGTTAGGATGCGTTTGTTTTTTTGAAGCCAAAGCCGTATATCCTGCCAAGATTAACAAAACAATGATTGCTATCAGGACAAGGGTTTTTTTATTATCTTTTTTCATTGCTAATCAGGTAAATTTCTTACAATTTCATAAGCACGCTGGAGCTTAGACGAGTCCCCAAAATCGTTGAACAGACGTGTGCGAAGGAAAGTATCTATGCTCATTTTGTATAAGTTATTGAAAGCGAAATCGAGCCATCGGAGGGAGGTTTTGGTCTGCCTGCTCAATATTTCAAAAGCTCTTGCATCGTCATCCAAATTAGGCAACAAGCCACCTAACGGGAAGGGAGAAGCAGGAGGTCGGTTATCTCCGTCGCACATCCATAGTGCCAGCGCATCTGCGGCAGCTTTGGCTGCATATTTATCTCGCTCGGCATTGTTTACATTTTCAAAAGTAACCGGATTGCTTCCTATTGTTCCTGAAATGCCGCTATCGCCTACGCCTGCACGTATGGCTGCACGAATATCAGCTACCAGCTTTTCACGCTGATTTCTGACAATCATAGCTGCTACCCACGCAACAATAATTGCGACGATACCACCAATTAGCCATGCTTCCTGCTTGCTTACTTTTTTCAGGTTCATTTCAATCTGCGGTTTACTTCGCTTTCAAATGCAGCAGAAATGCTGTCAAAACGGAAACTTGTGCGGATGGCTAAATAGGTAAACACAAGCGATAAAATTGCAGGTATGACGACTCGAAAAATCAGGACTCCCGTGCCTACTGTAATCCCTATTTTTGCCAAAAAATCAAAACCTGTGCTGGCTGAATCATAGAGCTTTTCCCATCGTGTTGCTGCCATTTCCACACCTTGGCTGCGCATATAACCACGCAAATCGCTATCAGCATTGCCTGCCTGCTTGCCTACTCGAAGCTCCCACGCTTCAATAAACAAAGCATTAGCCTCATCTTTACCGACGGCTTTCTTTAAGGCTTTGTGCCATTCAATCCAGCGCGCAGAAGACGAGTCAAAAGCAGGTATGGCCATCACACTGCTGCTCATTAGCGCAAAGGAGTTGGGTTAGTGTTGGGGTCGTCGTCCAATTCTGCCACCAAATTGGTGTATGCCTGAAAGACATCGCCAATTGTTCGCTGTGTTTTTTCAGACATCAAAAATTCACGTACACGCGGGTTTTTTGCATCGCGAATCAAGCTCGCAAGTGCCGAAAGACCAACATTAACTGCTGCCAATAAAAGAGGTTTCATAGCTGAACTTTTTACTGACAAAAGTATTGGCCGCGCATCCGGCAGGCAAGGGAAAATTGCGCAAAATTGGCTGCGTAAAAGGTCTAAAAACGGCCTTTCAGCACAAAAAAGTAGTAATAAAGCATAGCGGCAAACAACACGAGAAGGATTACCCGCAGCCAAGGCCGGTCGCCACGTTCCTCTTCTCCAAGCATGTCAGCCAAGTACCACTGCTGCCCAAGCAGTTCACGTATGCGTTTATTGCGATAGTCTATTTCAGCACCGCCGCCGTATGTCCAAACTGCCTCTGACCGCGAGCAATTGTCCACATGCAAAAAGGTAGAAGCAACACCAAAGCGCCTGAAACCAACTGCCACCAGCGCAGGTGCTATACGGTCGAAATCCGAACGAGTGCGCACGCTCAAATCGCTTGCCTTGCCTTCCATATGACATGAGCTTTCTGCTCCTCCTACTTTTGCATTGTGCGCCGGTGTCCTGTATCCGGAATTTATTTTTGGATAAAAACCTGCTGCTTTTCCGGCACGGTTAAGCATTGCTACGTGATTTCTGTCCATGTAGCGCTCGCCCGAACCTTGCGCATCGGGTGAATCAAAATCGGTTAATTGATACATAACTTACCTTGTTTTTGAAGTTTGGACATTTGACGCATGATGCACAACAGACATTCTGCAAGGCTGGCCGATGCCTTGCCTTGAATTTGAAAAGAACTGTTAGGAGGTGCTATGAACTCTATGCGATACCCAATGTTAAGAACAGCTTCTTCGGGATGTAATTCTACGGAAGCAACTTGCGCACCGTCATTGCTCGGAGGTAAATGAATCTGCCTTACCGTGCTGCTGCCATCGGTATTGTCGCGGATAACACGGATAATCGGCATATCGCGATAGTTATCTGCTTTGATAATTAACTCTTCAATCAACCTTGCGTTTGCACCGAAGCAGCCTTTTGCATCTCGCCCGATTTGCTCGGAAACAGCAGGTGGCAATACCGCATCAGGATTGACAAACAATGGATAATTTGGGAAGGCCGGATTTGAAAAAAGCGTCATCTGCCATTCTCCAACTGCAAAAAAATACAGCCGATATGTCTTCCCGTCTTCCAAATTTTCTCTTTCCGCGAGCAAAGGAAAGCGGATAAAATAAGCATAATTGATTGCATTTGTCAGCAATTTGGGGCTGGCAGAAAGTCGGCTGTATTCGTAAACTTCCGAGCCGTTTGAAACTATTTGATAAGGCAAAACAGCCGATTGTACCTGCTCAAAATCGGATATACTGACCGTTGTATCGGCATCAGCAATAGCAATTCCAAAGCGCCATCCGGACGGCAGCGAAGGCTGCGGAATCTGAGTAACAAACTGCGCTTGCAGTTCTGGGCATGTATGTTTAGTAAAAGTGAAATGTGTGCTGAGTAGTATGCCATCGGGCAAATCGGCAGCAGGCATGTAACCTGTTGCGCTGCCTTCCGGCTCTCTGGTAAAGTTTACAGATATGAAGTTGCCATCTTCAACCGGTATCAAACCACCGCCACCCACACGAATTACATGCGGCTGGTCGGTAGGATTTACTATCGGATAAACAAACTCCATTACAGGTTGCGCTCAATATGGTTTTTGAGTTCAATCACTCTGCGTTCTTGCTCGGTTGTGCCTTCAATACCTGCCAAAGGCAAGGACATAATTTCTGAAAAGCGACTATCTGCCATCGGTTTTGAAAAAAACTTTGTGAGGGCGTAGAGTGCTTCAATTTTTGGCCATCCTTGCGCACGATATAGGTTAGCAGCCTCCCTGTCGCATTCAAACTCGTTAGTGGTTTGATTGCGATAATGCACGTACTCATGGAGCAGTACGAAAATTCGCATCGGTACGGTAGCAGGCAATAAATCATCTGCCGAAACAAATATCTCACCTGTGCTTCTGTCCACGCGGGCAGGCGTTTCTATGATTTGCCCTGTATGCAGGTCTCGCACCTTGGGCATGTAATGAATGCAGTTGCCGTTGCCGTCTTGATAGGTTTTGTAACCAAGTTTAGGCATATTTTCTGCCATCCAAAGAGCAAAGCCAATGAATTTTTTGTCTTGCTCGCTTATTGGTTTATTGCTTTCAAACAAAACAGGCTGCACATCGTAGCTGCGCAGAAGCACAGGAAGTCCCTCTTTTCGCTCAATGCTAATGTGATATTTTGTTGGCAAATAGGACAAGGGCACGGTAAAATCGTGCTGCCCTGCCTGCAACCGCAAATCCCTGCGCATATAGGTATTACCACCTGAACTGCAAGTGATATGCAAAACGGCAGGTGCTGGTGCATCTGCCGTGAAAACTGCTTTATGACTGAGTGGAGGAGTTTGTACGACAAACTGCTGCATAGCTATTGTTTTACAAACAGTATGATAACTGAAACAAAGCCAATGGCAAGGGCAAAAAACTGCGGCCATGCAATGCCCGCAATTTTTTCTGTCTTGTCGGTCAAAACCGGAAAGGGCTTATTGCCAAAGGAATATTCCCATTCGTAATCAAATTTTAATAATTCCATGTCAGTACCTCCACTTTGTATTTTACATTTTTGAGCCTGTCTTTGTGCGCAGAGATAATCTGCGTTTTTTTCTTTTGCTTCCAGCCGTACTTGGCCTTGTACTTGCGCAGGATGGTTTCGTTATAAGAAGACAGTAAAAATTTACCTTTGATGCGTGCCAGCGCATCTAATAGATTTTTAAAGTCTGCTTCCGTGTAGCCTTTGTAATGTCCTTGTTCAGATGAAACATACGGAGGGTCGCAATAAAAAAAGGTTGTTTTGCTGTCTTTCAGTTTGATTAAATCAACCGCATCGCGACAAAATATTTCCACGCGACGCAGTCGGTCGGATAATTCTTTTGTGAAATTTTCCGACTTATTTTTAATTCTCTTAGTTGTTTGCCCTAAATTATCAAAAGCGAATCCTCCGCCTATTTTGGCAGTGAAACTCATATTCGTTTGCACCCAAAATGCCCACGCACGGGCAACTTTATCTCCTTTGACAGTTTTCAATATTTCTTTTGCCAATCGGTGCTGCGATTCACTGTGCAGCGTGGCATCAATTTTAGTTTTGAGTTTTGAAAAATCGGTTTTCAGCACCTGCCAAAAATTGATTACATCGCCGTTGAGGTCGTTGATTACTTCATGATTTGATGGAGGTTTGGCAAAAAATACTGCGCCCCCCCCAAAGAAAGGTTCAACATATTGTTCATGCTTAGGCATCATGCTGACAATTTCACGCGCCAGCTTTTGCTTACCACCATAGTAAGTTATCGGCGTTTTCATCAGATGATAATTTTTTTATTTTCCATTTTGCGACGATAGGCTTTTTCTTCAAAGTAATTCATAATTGAAAAAATAGCAGTAACGATGCCCAGCACCATTGCCAGCCGGCCTACCCACCGCCATTGTTCGTCTTGAATTTCAATCATTTTTTTAGTTCGTTAAAGGTGTCTACTTCTGTCTCTTTGTATGCTTGCGCAAACTTTTTGCCGCTTACGCCCATGATTGCTGCCGTGATTTTGATGCTGTGAAGGCGCTCTTCTGCCAGCTCTTTGTTCATTTGCTCTATGAGTTCTTTGCGCTCTTTTGCGTGCTCATCGCGCATTTTTTCAATCCGATTATCAAACGAGGCCACCACCTCTTTAATTGAGGTAGAGAAGGTTGTCATCAGTTCTTTGTTTGCTCTGAAAAACTGAATAGCGAAAAAACCAAGCAGGGCAGTAACTCCTAATTCATTAATCCCCTTCAAAGCTGTTGCATCTATGTCGGCAATAATAGCCAATACATAGGCGCTTATTGCACTTATTAGCCCGATGACAACAATGGGTAGTGCTTCAAATTTGAACATAAGATTTAGCGGGATTCTTTGGACAAAACTGCAAACAGTAATAATGCTGAGAAGCAGAAGGTCAATAAAATAAAGCATGTTCTGGTTGTTTCTTGGTTAGGGTTATTATTGGGTGGTTCGCCTGCAAAAGCGCTCATAGTGCTGCGGCGTGAAGAGAACAAATTGCTAAACCAGCTAAAAAACCCGCTACGCTGTTGCAAAGGAGTAGCTGAAACAGCCACAACCGGCAAAGGAACAGGATTTAACGTTGGTAAAGGAACAATAGCAGCAGTAAGGCTAACAGGGCGAATATTACCGACCGGCGCACTACTGACAGGATTGCCAACAGATGGTGCTGCAGCAGTCATAAATGCTGGTGGTAAAGGTGCTGTTACTCTGTAAGCATCGCGCAGGCGACAGGTTTTAAATTCAATAAAAGCTCTCCATCGCGTAAGCATGTGTGTCTGCCCCTGACAACTCACCGTTCCTTGGTTAGCTATCGAAAAATCACTATTCCATTTGTGTGCCTGGTACGGCAGAAAGTTCAGCAAGTACAAATGCCAAAACGACTGAATACGGCCACCGGCAATATTAGAAAGCACACGAATCCAATCGCGTACTACTGCCAGCTGCTGTACAGCTG
This sequence comes from Rhodoflexus caldus, assembly GCF_021206925.1. Taxonomy (NCBI): domain Bacteria; kingdom Pseudomonadati; phylum Bacteroidota; class Cytophagia; order Cytophagales; family Thermoflexibacteraceae; genus Rhodoflexus; species Rhodoflexus caldus. The sequence goes on from NZ_JAJPRF010000010.1 coordinate 105,641, forward strand.
TCATGCGTTGTACCTGCGCTGCGGTGTACGTGCGTCCGACTTTCTGTGCGATTTCGGCAAATGCGGTTTTTTCCAGCCATTGCATCAGGCCGACGGCTCCGGATGAGCTTCGCTCTGCCGGACTTAGCCCACTCTCGCCGAGCATAACCATTAATATCCAGTCAGCAGGGATGTTATACTGCTTTGCGATGTCTTCTACACCTTGTAAAAAGCCCTGTTCTCTCATGGCTGGCCTTGCAGCCACCTGAGATATGGTAGCGATAGTACTTTTTGCGTATGCCATTATTTTTTCTTGGTTATGACAAAAAACAGAATCAGGACAACGACTGCTACACCACCGTACATGAGCATTTGTTGCTGTTTTCTGCGGCGTTTTTCCTCCTCTTCTCTTGCAGCTTCTGCCTGCAGGCGTTGCAATTCTGCGGCAAACTTAGCCTGCTCTCCACCGTCCTGCTGATTGATCGGCTGTGTGCGATACATGCTGTCTATTTGTTGAACAGCCCCAAGAACAGTTCCTGCTGTTCCTAAAATTTTGTTGGCTCCCCCTTCAAAAAGGAAAGTCCCTATTTTGCTGCGGTCGCTCATTTTTTCATCAGGAAAAATAATGCTATTAATAGAACCAGTGCGCCAGCGGCATAAATTGCCCATGAAGGCAGCCCTTGCTGAGTGATACCTGGATTAGATGGAAGTACACCACCACCTAAATTAGGTGCATTAGCAGCCGCAATTTGTGCTTTTAAAGACTGCTCAAAAATGGAGGCTGTTTCAGCATTTATCCGTTTTTGGGCATCGGTCATGCTTTGCTTGATTTCAGTTTGGCGCTGCGCATAATGCTGCCCGATGTCTATGGTCGGGAGTGCCAAATTACCAACACCTGCCTGCAAAGTTGGCAGTGGTCTGATAACTGTATTAGCTACTGTATTATTCATGGTTGTAGTCGCATTTTGCGGTTGCCAAACTGTGTTTGGCGACCATGTTTGAATATTGTACTGCCCGATTTGGCTGCGTGTAAAAGAATGCGTGCGACCGCTGCCGCTGGGCAGGCGTTCAGTGCCATAGCAGTTACCGTCTGCACGACATTCTACGTTCAGCAGGCTAATCATTGGCTTTCGTTGTGTACCAGATACCTCCACCAATGCCTGCAAAAGCCACTATGCCAATTGCTACCCACGCCCAATTAGGCAGACCTGCATTTTTTTGAATAAACCAGTTATCAGGGACAGTCAAATCGCTGATAGTTGGCGTTGCTGCTACTTCCGATGCGGTTTTTTCATTCGCACGGCTCACGGCAGATGCCACAACCGCCTGAATGTCCTCCACTGTAAGCGCAGGTTTTGACGCTTTGTTAGCTGCTTCTGCCTCGGATTTTACAGCAGCAACGGCCTGAGCAATAGCGGCTTGCACCTGTTCTGGCGTTGCGCCTGCCGGACGAGATGCTTCCGCAGCCGCAACTGCCTGCGTAATAGCCACCTGCAAATCGGCTTTGGTAAGTCCGTCCGCCGCTTTGGGTTGCTGATGGATAGCAGTTGCAGCCTGCTGAATTGTTACCTGAACAGCCGGTGCAATGACTGGTGCTGGCGTGTCCAATGCTGGAGCATCCGGTGCGCCTAAAATTTGCGGCGCGGGTGTAGGCACGATAATACTACCCGCAGGATCAGCAGTTCTGACAGGAGGTTGCTGTGCCGCAGCCAGTAAAGCGGCTTGTTTAGCTGCCTCAGCCTCGGCTGCAAGACGTGCCTCAATAGCCTTTCTTTCTTCAATCGCTCTACCGATGGTAATTACTGCGCCTATTTCTTGTGGAAGGTTTGCTCCCTCAATAATCAATCTGCGCAGATGCGGAAAATTCGGATTGCTAATCTCTGTTTCCCAAGTCATTAAAAACTGAAATTTCTCCAACGGAGACACACTTGTGCTTTCCAGCAATTCGGCTGCTCTTTTTGCAAAGGAATGATAGCGCTGAACGGCAGCAGATACAGGCCGGTTTTCAGACCTGAGCAAATCGTAATATTTCAGAAATTCACGCCAACGACTACCTGAATATCCGTCCAAAATACCATTCAAAACAGGGGTAGGATCATATCTCCATTTAAGGATATAATCTTGTAGGCGCTGCGCATCTTTAAATTGTGCCGAGTCTCGAATCCTCGCAATTTGCTCACGTAAACTTTGAGCCTGCTGTTGGAAGATTGTTTGCATGGTAGCGTTTTCCGCTCTGGCTCTTTCCAATTCACTAAGTATTGAAATTGCCGCATTTCTGATTGCTTCAGAAAAAGGCACGTTTGCAGCAGTCAGGCTATTGCCTGCTGACAGCCATTCTTTCAGTGAGGGATTGGCGCTAAAAAAGGCATTGTATCTGCTTTCAGCCAAAAGCATCCTATTATAAATCTCCTGCGAAGGAGTGTTCACTTCTTTAATCAGTCTTTGACTGATAGCGTCTATCTGCTGTTGAAAATCATCTAAGGGCGTTCTGAATGTTGTCATTTCTTATCAGTATTTTGAGTTTTTACTTCTTTTCCTTTGCCAGCCTTCCCACCGGCTTTTTTCTTTTTGTACCAGAACCATGCACCACCACCAATAGCGGCCAACAATAGCACGATAACCAGCCAAAACCACCATTTTTTCCATATTGGGGTTTTGATTCCAGATGACGATCCTTCACCAGCGCCTTCATTTCGGGCGTTAGAAAACGTATCCCTGTCTAAAATTTCAGGGGTTGCTTCAGCTACTGTATTGCTTTGTTCAGGCTTTAAACCTGCCGGCAATTGATTCAGCAGGTTTGGATTACCTGGCATTGTCTGAATTTGTACATTTCTGTTTGCAGTTGCCGGATTGAGCAGCGCCTGAATACGTGCCTGCTCTTCCTGAACAGCACGCTGCATGGCTGCAATTGTAGCTTGCTGCTGGAGTTGTTGCCTTGCCTGCTGCTCTTGCGCTGCACGCTGTGCCTGCAACTGCGCTTGATATGTCTGTTGAGCTTGCTGCTGTATTTGCGTTGCCGCATCGCGCAGACGGCGTTGCTCTTCCTCAATTCGCCGGCGCTCGTTTTCTTCGGCAATTATTGCAAGTCGCTGTCTTTCTGCCTGTGCTGCTGCCTCTGCTGCTGCTGCCTCGAGCCTCATGCGCTCTGCTTGCTGCCGCGCTCGCTCTTGTTCGGCAGCGAGGGATGCTGCCAATTGTCGCCTAATTTCTTCTTCGTTGATTGTTGTATTGCCAGCCGTGCCTGCGCTGCCCGCAGTGCTGCTGATAGGTGTGCTCGGATTAATCACAACTTGCGTTGAAGTATGGCGCTGATAAGGCCGCAACTTCATCAATATGTTTTGCACCAATTCACGAGTAGATTGACGAACATTGATGCCTGCGTAAATAAAACCAGCTCCATCAATAGTTTGCATTGAACCACCCGTAATAGATGGGCGCTCGTTAGTACTGACAAGAATACCTTGCAGTCGCACAAAAAAAGCAATGCCTTCAGCGCCAACGGGCACAGATGCGTTGAAAGGGTTAATTGCTTGACCGCCGGCAATAACAGTTGGCTCAACGACTATGCGGCAATTTGTGTAATGCTCATATCTGTCGCAAAGCACATCCAAGCAGCGCTCGATGTCCTGCGTTTGAATGACCAACGGGAATCGCTCGCTGCGATTGCCTTCAAAAACATCCCCCATGTAATTCAAAATTTGCTGATAATGGGTGAGCATTTGTGCTTTTGTCATTACCAGATACTCCTCACCGATAGGCTGGTGGAAGTGGCTGCGGATAGAACCGGCTTCAATGGCCTGTCCGTTGCGGACGGGCAAGGCAAATCTTGACATATGATTATTTTTTCTTCTTTTTCAAAGCCAAAACGAGAACTAATAGCAACAACAGCGCACCTCCGGCAAAGCCTGCATAAAGCAAGGTTTTGTCGTTATCTGCCTCTGAACCTCTATTGTTTGGAGTTGCCGATGTATCGTTAATGATAGGTGCTGTTGAAGTAGTAGTGCGCAAGTCTGCACCTGCATCCTCCAACCTACCAGATGACATAACAGGTTGTATTTGCGGAGATGTCGCCTGAATTGTAGCAGTTACAGTGCTATTTGACATAGTAACAGAAGCAGCTTCTGGCTCAACAGCCGAGCGAAACTCTGGAATGGTTTCAAAATCAGGCTCATAATTGCGTCCAAAGGACTCCGATTCGCCTCTGTATGAAGAATATTTTGGATATATGATGCCGCTATGATTCATATTATTTCAGTATAATGATTGCGATGAAGAAAATGAGCAGAGCCAATCCTCCGCCTGCCATAAGCAGCGTGCGCCTGCGTTTGTCTATTTCTGTGGTATTTGTTTCTAAGGCCAATTGATTTCGTTCGCCTTCATTCAATATTTTTGCACGCTCTACGGCTGCGCCTGCTAATTGAGCCTGAGCATTTATCTGAGTTGTTTTTTCAAGTTCACGCAATTTCAATTCTAATTCCTTTGCACGGTTATTTGCCGCCAGCGATTCAGCTTCAATGCGTGCTTTCTGCGCCTCTACCTCTGCCAACGCTGCATCTCTTTGCAGTTGTAGTGCAACTGCCTGATTTTTAAGCTCTAACTGAGCAGCCAAAGCAGCTGCCTCTGCCTGTGCTTTTGCAATATCAGCATCGCGACGCGCCTGACACGCGGCATTGCCAAAACAGGCATCTCTCAAAAAATCACTATAAAGCGAATGCTTTGTTGGATATATGATATTACTCATCTTTTCGCCTCCTTTTTAGTCATAGACAACAACACCACCACAAGCAGAAGCACCAGCATACCTGCTCCGATAAAAAGCGCTGTGCGTGCCATTGGTGAAGAAAAATCGCGGTTTTTCTGGCCACCAAACCAAGGTTGCAGCCATTCGCCCTGTCCTTCCGTGCCACTGCCCACAATGGTATTCCATGCGTTAAGGTCAGTTTGCAAGTTGGCCGATGAAACAGCAGCTTGCACCATTCCTGTTTGTGCCTGAGCCAGACGGACTTCGTTGATGCTGCGCATGGTGTCAGCTATTTGGCCGTCGCGCTTGGCAGATTGATTCGTACTGAACCTTGTTTCTGCCCTGTCGCGCATGTCTCCAATTATTCCTCCAAGTAACAAGCTCATTTTTTCAACAGGGTTAATATTACAATCAGTACTAATACTGCCACACCTGCAAAAATCCAGATAGCTTTATTTGAAGTTGCAAAAGCGCCTGAACCGAATTTAGTTTGCGCCTGCGTTGCAGTTTGCCTATTTCGCAACATACCCGCAGACGTTGTAAACAAAGCCTGCTTATTTTGCTCAATAAGCATTTGCTGCTGGGCGTTTAAAGCATCGCGCTGCGCTTTGTTTTGCAGCGCTTGACTCCCCAATTGCGCTCCTGCACCGACGACTGCGCCGACAGCCTGCGCGATAGCGGCAGTAGCTGGGTCTATTGGTACTGCCATAATCGTTAGTCTTTAAAAATGATAATAATCAGTGCCAAAGCGGTCATTGCTGCAATGCCCACCAGCCAGCAGTCCTCTTTGCCATCCACATATTTGGCAATAAAACTGCCTTCTTGCGCATGACCACCACAGCCACAGGGTTTCTTTTCAAGTTCAAATTCCGGTTCTTTCGCTGGCACATCAGGCATCGCTTGCGGCTTTTCAATGTCGTTTAGCTCAGAAATTGCCTCTCGGTCAGGATGTACCTTCAGCAATTCAATCACGCCTTCTGTGCCTTCTTTGCGAACAAGCTCCATTAGTGCCTTTTCCATATGCTGCGGTGTGTCATAAGTCATCAAATTGTTAGCTGCTAAAATGCTGCGCACACCATCCGGATTGCAAACCGTGCAATAACTGATAAGGTGTTCCAAATGTGTATTTTTTGAAGTGTTCATGTTTCTTTTGAAATAAAACAGCCCAAGCCCAAGTTTTGGGCATGGGCTGCGAATTTTTGAAAAGCAATTTGATTACTTACCCACCAAAGGATTGATGCGAGACATCTCAACCGCAGAAACACCGCGGAGCACGTTAATCAAATTGACGCGCGCTTTGATTTGGAAGCGAATTGTTACGGTTTCGTTGGCCAATACAGGCACTTCCAGACGAGTGTTGGGAGTAACACCAAGCTCAAAGGTCGGGTCAATCAGGTGCTTAGTATCTTGCTCTTTGTTGCCTTTCCATGTGATTGGCAGAATCGGCTTCACGCTCTCCGCACCAGCACCAATTGGCTTTTCAACTGCACGCCATTGCTCGTTGCGCTGCGCATCTGTTGTAACGATATAGCTCACGCCTTCAATCAAGAGCGCACCCATTGACTTGATTTGTTCACGCAGTCGAGTATGAGTGCCACCGGCTAAGTTTACCGTAACGTTGGCAGGTTGGGCAGGCGCATCAATTGCATCAAACAAAATGGCCGTTGCTGTTGAAGTGCCGTTGTTGGTAATGGTGAAAATAAGTGTTTCTTCGCCTTCAGGAATATTGCGCATAGTGCCTTGTCCGTTGAAGCCGGAAGTGCCACTTTTGTTTGAAAACAAGAACTCCTCTGAGTTGAAATTAGAAAAACTTTTGTCCGCCTCAGCTTGAGCGGCCAGATTTGCGATATTTTTCATAGTTGATTGAAAATTGCTTTTTTGTGAATGTTATGCCTGAAACTGACTATTTACCCAGCGTGCATATCCGAGAGGCTTCGCCAACAAGATAAACAAGAGTGCTGCCACTAATGCAATTAATGCCGTAATGCCGTATTCTTTCAATTGATAAGTATCCATTGTTTTTTGAATTATTTACACAAAAATAAAAGCGCCCTAAAATGCCTCAAAAGAAAACAGGTATTAAACAATACCGAAAAAAGTCCTGAAAAAAGGTTAATTTGGGTAATTATTACTGAGGTGCTGCCTGCGAAATATAATGTGAGACATTACATCTGGATTTACGAATCTCTCTAAAACTTCATCGCCACCTATTGTTGCAACAGTGTACTCGCTGAATTTTACTAAATCATCGAGAAAAAGAATCCAAGCAGCCATTTTGTGAAAATCTATTGTTCCATGATGCTGGCGAAACTCAATCGTATTGTGATTTTTCAGGTACGTATAAAGATTCACCTTATGGTAACGATTGTCAATTCTTGTTTTACGTCTTAATTCTGTCAAATCGGACGATTCGAGTGCTTTCATCAATGTTTTAAATCCGTTGTCGCCTTCTTTTCTGAGACTTTTTGTGTAATAATTTGAATCACCACGCCGCGAGGGGGCAAGAAACGAATCTATATCGTTTTCCAATATTGCGTAGTTTCCAACAATATTTTTCCAATCCTTTACCTGAAAGTTTTGAGAATCAAAATGCACGTGAAAACCACAACTCCTGTTTACTTCTGCGCCTTTTTCGTTCAACACATCGCAGGCTTTTTTGAGAGATTTTAAACCTTCAATACCTGTTAAAACAGGACTTACGACTTCTACTGCGTAGTAAGAACCTGAAGGAATAAGTATGGAAGAGTCGTGATGCGCTTTAAAATTTTGTCCGGTTACTTGTCGTATTTTATCAATCAGTCTCGCTTTTGAGACAGCAGAATCTCCTCCTTCAATTGGCAAAAAACATTCAATTTCAACGCCAAATTTACGCCTAAAATTAGGATGGCGTTCAAGTTCTATTGTATATGCCTCATGTGTTGAAGCGCCCTCACGAGTAACTTGTACTCCCGCTGTCTGAGATGCTGCCCGAACACTTGGAGGCAATTCACTTTGAGAGGTGCGGTTTCTTCGCAATACACGACTCACTCTTCCAGTTGCCGATTCATTCGTTAATGCGCTAACTTGCTCCACTCTGCGCGAGGTACTTCTGCCAGACGACGAGGTTCTGTTTCTACCAACAATTGATTGGCGAACGTGGCCGGCTGACATATTGAGCAGCCGCGCGATTTCGGCAGCAGGTACACCAATAGCGGCCAGCCTGCGTGCTTTGTCGGATTTTGTGCCGCTGCCGTTCACAATACTGCGAATCTCAGCGTTATTGGTATCAATGGAAGTTGTGTGTCTGGTGGACGTTGAGCTTTCGGTTGATGAGGTACTTCTGTTAGACGTTCTGTTTCTACCAACAATTGATTGGCGAACGTGGCCGGCTGACATATTGAGCAGCCGCGCGATTTCGGCAGCAGGTACACCAATAGCGGCCAGCCTGCGTGCTTTGTCGGATTTTGTGCCGCTGCCGTTCACAATACTGCGAATCTCAGCGTTATTCTGTATTCTCTCGGGCATAAATAATTAATTCATATTTATGTTAGACATTCTGCTTTACGCACAAAATAAAAAGCCTTTTTTTTGCAATGAGCAGCAAAAAGGCCTTTAAAAGGCGCAGGGAGTGGCATAAAAAAAGGTATAAACAGGCTACGTTACGTAATATGCTTTTTTAAAAATTTCAAAGCATTAGACATGTACGGATAATTACCAGATGCTCCCTCTTCTAAAAAATCTCGTCTAAAAATCCCCCCTTCAAACTTAATCTGTTTTGATGTTAAGTTTGAGTAATCTTCTCCCGATGCAATTCTTGCTGCTTGCGCCAATATTTCGTCAGGCAATTGAATTATTGCAACATACTCGTTTATTTGTTTCTTTAAAGAGGCAGGATTCTTTTTAAGCAATTTTGCTGCTTCGTTGAAATCGTGCCCCCACGCCTTTAACTTAATTGCAAGTTTTACAGGATGCTCATCGGGTGTAATAACGCCGATTTTAGTTAAAAAATCTCTTCTTTCATTCAAATCATGTGCGCCACTCCAAGCATACCACATGGAGCTCTTGATAGAGATTCTTTTTTTTCTCAAACTTGAATTTTTCATAACAATTCTCTGTTTATTGGAAGTATTTCATATCCCTGTTTTTCTAATTTTTTTGCATCACGATGTGGACAAACTCGCAAAATTGGAGATTCCATCATAACGATGGAATAAATAGCGTCCGATGGTTTACTGTAGTTTTCATACCTGAATTTAACATACTCGAGTGCTCTCTTTAGGCTCTTTGTTTCAAACCAATTAGAGCCTTTTTTAAGATTACGTGCCATATTTTATGATTAAGTTTTACGTTACATTTTATTTTTTTTTCTTTTAACGTAAATAGGTAATGTTCTTCTCCTACGTGCTTTAAAAGTAGATAAATCAGGCCACATGTATCCGTTTGGGAAATAATAAGATTCTATGGCTTCAAGAAGAATACCTTTGATTTCTTGCAAAAATCTTTCCTTAGGTATATCATTCTTTACAAATTGAAAATTTACTTTTACGCTTCCTGTAATAACAACTTCGCTATCCTCTACGAGTTCGAGGACATTTGTTTTTTTATTAGATGCCATAATTTAATCGTTTTTCGCTTGATAACATCAATGGACGCTGCCATCATTTCTTTTGCACAAAAAAAAAATCCCTTCGGCTCATATACGAAGCAAAAAGGGATTAAAAAGGCTCATAAACGGGTGAAAAATTAACCTGCCATATATTTGAGGTGTCTGTCTGTCCATTCTTCCTGCGCCTGCGCCCGCAATTTCTGTGCGTTGAGCTTGGGGTTGCGTTGGGCAATTTCAAACTGCTCGCTGGTGTAGGCAGACTGATTTTTGAAGAGAAATTCAGCGCAAGCCTGCCTAAACTCGTCCTCGGTGTATTTGCCTTGAATCAGTTCTTTGTCCGTATGCACGTAAACGAAAAAACGGCTGTCGCCTTCGCGGTAACGCCTGTTTACTAAGTTCTGCGCAATCTTGAACAGTTGGTAGTTGGGCACGCGGTCTTTGTAGCGGTCAATCTCATCTAACTGTTTGTGAAATCGCACCACCTTTGCAGCTTGAAATAACTGCGGCGATACCAAGCTAAGGCTTTGTAAATGGATAATGATGTCTAAGTTGCTGTGCCGGAAGGTAAGCAGTTTGCTCACTATGTCCGTATCAAGAAAGTTTTTAATATAGCTACGTGTGTCTTCCAGCAAAAGCAGCCCGTTTTTGTAGGTTTGCAGCAGTGTTATGGCAGTTTCTAACTTTTGTTGAATAGTCATTGGTTGCCCTGCTTTTGTGTAACCAATCACGCGATAAATGCTGCGAATGCCTCTTTTATTTGCCTCTACCACCTTCCGCAGCGATTCGGTTCTTTTACGTAGATTTTCTTCTTCTATATCAAAATCCAGCACAGGAATAAATCCATAATGTTCACCTTCGTTGTTTGGGTCAAAAATCAAAACGCTGCCACCTTGCCATTTAGTTTCAGGGTTTGGAAGTATGTACTTTTTAAGCTCCAACATGGTCTGGTGCGATTTACCAACACCAACATGGCCGGTGGCCAATATCAGCATACTTTCTCGCGCCATTACTTCTTCTCCCCTCCTTTCGCTTTTTCTAATGCCTGCTTGATGTCTGCACGGACGGCACGAACTTCTTGCATGTAAGCAGTTACATTGCCTACATAAATCAAGCTCACGTATCCGATAGTAGTAAACAACTGCGCTTCAGCGCCAAGGATGGCTTTTGCTCCTTTGTGTCGTATGTAATCGGCGATTGCATCTTGCAGCATTGCCTGCTCCGGAATTTTGGAAACGTCTTTGCTGCGTTCGTTGATTTGCCGAACTGATTTCAAAACGCTGTCATCCGGAAGTGTGCCGGCAGAGGTTGCCTGTATGATTTCGCCTTCCGGTATTTTCAGCAAGAAATGGAATACTAAGTTGCTCAGGATGCCATCGGCAATGCTAACGTACATTTTTGCGTTTGCAGCAGCTTTGCTGTTTAGTGTTCCCGCATCCATTTCGCTTTTGGCATCTGCGAGCAGGTCGTCCAATTCGTCTTCATCGGGAGGGACGAACGACATGGGCTCGGCTTCCACTTCTTCAGACTGCCGATTGATTACATCTTGCAAATCGGGGTCTGCGGCAGGTCTGCCTACCGGCTCGACAAACTCGTAAGCAGGCTTTCTTTTAGGTGGTGGCGACCATGCCTCCTCCTCATCCGCAAGGTCGGCTTCCATTTGTGCAAAATCTTCAAGACTGTCCGCCGCTTCTTGGTTGGGCAAGCTATAATCACGAATTATTTTCTCCTCCGCCACAAGGGGAGATATCATTTCGCTGCTCATTTTCTAAAAAATTTAATAGTTTTTGCGAAGCATTAATAAGAGCTATTGATTCTTTTCGCATAATTCCATAAATGCCTCGTTTACCGAAGGCTCCGTCAATCCGTCTGCCGTGCTTTCGGATTTGTTTTTTGACTGACGAGACGGACATACGAGTTTTCTCCGCGATAAATTCAGACTCAATGCCCAGATTGCTAGCGCAGTACATCAGCACCGTTTTGGCAAAGGTGAAGTTGTGTTTTCTGTTGAACAGGATGTCGGCCACCGCCATTTCTTTGTGCTTGGCGTACTGCTCAAGCATAAAGTTCCAAACTGTTTCTGTTTGCTCTTTTTGTCGGGTGTTTAGGCTGGCACTCAGCTCTGCGGCGCAGTCTTCAATTACCTGTTTCAATGAGTAAGCCTGCTGCTGTTGGCTCATTGGCATCATCGGAGTAAGTAATACGGATAATAAATTCCTGTACGGCTTTTTCCAAATCCTCATTTTTTACTATGGAATCCAGCAAAAGCGCTTTCAGGTCTTCTGAGTATGTGTAGTAATAGGGCTTTTTTGTTATGCCCTTGTTAGTTACGTGATGGAATGCAAATACAAGGTCGTCGCCTCCCTCATCCAGGCTGACGATCATTACAATTTTCTGCTCGTGCAGGTGTTCCTGACGGGCAAAAAAATGACGGATGTGGCCAAAGAAGTTAGTAAGCACGTTGTTAAGTGCTGACAAATCATCTCTGGCGATGGTGTAAATCGTTTGGGCAGCCTTCACTTGTTTGCCAGATACCATGTCGGCCAGCAAAGCGGTGATTTTCGGGAGGTGCTTTAAAAAGTTCATAACGCTAAATTACTGATTTTTAGTTTTTTGAGTGCCTTTTTTTAAAGTAAAACTTTAGTCTAAGGCTTTGGAAATTTCATAGTAAGGAAACAGCCTCCCCTTCTTGCTGATGCGCAGTTGGTAAATAGTCTCAGAACCGTTTGCAAGCAGTTCGCTGACATCATAACCAGCCTCTCGCAACTCTTTGAGCTTTACTGTTTTTTTACGCTGTCGGAGAAAGTTCACAAGAATTTGCAGCTTCACTTCTGCCGGCTCAGGTTCCGGCTCAGGCTCTGGGGCAATAGTGCTTTCGGGTTCGGGTTCGGGTTCCGGCTCAGGTTCGGGTTCGGGTTCTGGTTCAACCACCTGCCCTATTTGCGGGTGCTCGCGTCTGCCGGCTACCCATACCTGCAAATCGCGCAGGGTTTGGATATCCAAGGAACGGTACGCATTGGCCGTTCGGGAAACCTCATCATACAGGTTTTCCTCGGCGAGGTCTATCCGGTAGCGCTGGAGTACCTCTACTGCTTGTTTAAGTGCAGCAGGCAGTTTTTCCAAATCCACACCGTTGTGGTTAATGTATTCTAAGGCTTGACTCATTGTTTATCTTAGGAATATTGAAACGGTTGATGTTGAAGTTATCGTGGCGATAAATGCGGCTGGCAGGCACACCAATCTGCGGCAGAAAGCGGCGTGCATCAAAGCACGGGCACATTTTGGCTGCTACCTGATTGTGGCCGACAAAAAAGGCGCTTGGATAGTTGCACTCATACCAGTGCAGTACATTGGCAAGGCTTACCTGCTGCGCTTCAGTCATGTTCATCACAGCATTGCCCTGCCTGTCTATGCCACCAATCCAGGCAATGTGTATGGTATTGTCATTGCTGAACCTCGTGCCGAAAGCGTCTGTGAAAGGGCGCGTACCGTTGGCCGGCAGCTCGTTATCCACCAGCCGCTTTACTGCGCCGTCCGGCTCAATAACCACGTGATAACCTTCCCTGCTCCATCGGAGGGTTTTTAGGAAATAATCCCTAAGCGCCTGCCAGCCCCAAGTTTGCGGTGATGCAGTGCAATGTACCATGATAAAATTAGCTGTTCTGCGTTGCATATTGTTTCAGGTGATGTAAAAGGCTTTGAATGCTTGGGTGAAGGTTTTTTGCGGGGTCGCGGGGATCGGTAATTTTTTGCAAGGCTTTGAGCATGTCCTCGGCAGCCTTCATCATCTGTTCTGCTGCTTTGTCTGCCTGCCACGTGTCCTGATGAGATGCCGATTTGAGGGCATACTCCAACACGGGGGCAAGGTGCTTACAGGCGTAATGGACAGGCGAAGCCTCGTCCGGTGCGTAGCGTTCTGGCAATGGCTGCGCGTCTTCCCGCAGCAGCGGCGTTATCGCACGGTAGGCTGTAACGGCATTGCCTCTGGCAATCGGCTCGGTTTCGCGTGATTTTGCCTTGGTTTCCGGCTGGCGCACAACTACTTCCGCAGGTGCTTTTGGCTCAGGTACGGGAGCGGGAGCGGTTTCAGGTTCCGGTGCGGGTGGAAGTACTTCCGAAAGCACTCCCGAACCAACTTCTGAGCGCTCAGGAAGCGCCTCTAACATTTGTAACCATTCTGCCGCAGAATGGCAAATGTACCGAGCTTCACGCCTCATTCGGAGTGCGTCGGCTATTTCGGCAGGCAGGCGGTCGGCAAAAGTAACCGCTACCCTATCGCGGGTTTTGGCTGTGGCACGAGCTTTTACGCCTGTTTTGCGCTCCACCATCAGCCGGATGTCGTTTGTCTTTACCATGAACACAAAAAAAGCGCTTCCAACGTCGTGGAAGCGCTAAAAATGGCGCGAAAAAGGCTCAAAAAAGGGCGCTAAACAGGCTCTGCCAATAAGTCTTTGTAATAAATTATTTTATTACAAGCCTTGGGTAATATGGTGCGTGGGTGGAAGTCTATTGCCTTGACAACCACGTTACTTCCTTTAAACCATGTGTAGGTATCATAGTCAATACGGGCATCCGTTGGATTAGCCTCGTGGTACTTTTTGCAAGCAAGCTCAAAGGCTTGTTTTTGCTCTTTGGTGGGTGTTTTCATGTTAAATGGTGGTCTTATGTATCTACTTCAAAAACTCTATTGCTCAAGCCAGTACTGAGCGTCCTCCCTAATTAGGGCGAAGAACTCCTCTGGAGAGAGGATTTCCCACCCTTGATTGTCTCTATGCGAGCCTCCGACCTGGCAGGCAATGTGCTCGTCGTCCAGCACTTTGTACTCGACTCCTTCCGTCCACGATCCCTCACCAAATTGGTTAGGGTACTTGGTGGTGGCTACATAGCCAGACTGGGCTGACCACATTGTGGGGTAGCAGCCTTCGTTTTTAGCAATAAATTCTTTATATTCCATTGGTGGTTAAAATTGGGTTTCTTCAAATTCTATGTAAGGTTTATTCTTTTCGTAGAATGCCTTTATAGCGGCATCTACGAAACGACTCCGCTTGCGCGGTGGCTCTGCCTGAACAATGGCCAGAGCCTCTGGAGACAGTCGGAAGGTGCAGGTCTGCGCCTTGTTTTCCTTCGCCTTGCGGCCAGCGCCGGAGCGCCGACCGCCGCGAGTGGGCTTATTTGGGGTTTCTTCCATTGATTGCGTTATTGTAAGCCTCTTCAAAGCGATTTACGGCTGCCTGAAGTGCCTCTTTCTCTTTCTTATCATTCCAAGTCATCCTCATGTTCACTTGGCGACCTGCCTTGAGGTATTCAATTATTTTTGATGCGAGATTGGTGCTCACGTAGTCGTACATCAAGTCTCTCTTCTACTCCTACTCCTACCTGGAACTCGTGGTCGTAGGCGTATGTAAGATAATTTTCTTTGATTGTCTCGGCCAGGCTTTGGGCAAATTCTGGCGTGGTGGCATCAAAGCCATCCTCAATCCATACCTCGGATACTGTGAGGGTTACTGTGAGCTTAAATGTTTTCATGGTGGTTGGTTTCTCTTTTTTAATTATGTAGCAAAGCTACTAAACCCGTTTGAAAAACGCAAGACGTTTTTCAAATATTTTTTCAGATTTTTTTTCGGGCAAAAAAAAGCCCCACCGGAGGGTGAGGCTTAAATCCCTTGGGGGTTTTACCCCCCGTTGGTGCGATTATGTGAGTTGTTACTCTATTGAGAACGTTTCAATTCCTTCATTGCTAATAATTTGAATTGGTGTCATGGTTTCTCTTGTTTTTTGGGTGGTTAAAAGTTAAGTCCATTCCGTCCAAAGCCGAGCTCTTCTAAGCAGTCTTCAACCGTTATGTCTTCTGGCTGTACCGACATTAGATAATTTCGACATCTGTCTCTTAGCT
The DNA here is from genome assembly GCF_021206925.1 of Rhodoflexus caldus. Taxonomy (NCBI): domain Bacteria; kingdom Pseudomonadati; phylum Bacteroidota; class Cytophagia; order Cytophagales; family Thermoflexibacteraceae; genus Rhodoflexus; species Rhodoflexus caldus. The sequence goes on from NZ_JAJPRF010000010.1 coordinate 120,836, forward strand.
CGACCAGAATTTCATAGCGCTCCACTTTGGCTTCAAGCACATTTTTTTCCGTTCCGATTTTTGCGGCCAGCTCTATAATTTGAGCTTTGCTCATTTTGCTGACCTCTTTTTTCCATTCTTCTCCGTAAGGTGTCATGGTTTCTCTTGGGTTTTGGGTGGTTATTTTTGTAAAACAGGGTTGTTTTCAATCGCTTTGGACATGAAGGCGTTCACCTCTCCTACCTGAAAGCGTTTATCCGCTCGCATACGGCGGACAATGTTTTCAAACTCAGTCCAACTCTTTATTTTTCCGATGTAGCTTTTACTCATCATCGTATCCAGGTTGGGCAGGCTGTCTTTGGGCGGTTCGGGAGCTTTTTTGATGCCGAGCAGCTCACCCATTGTTGGTTTTGAAGGGTTCGCCACTCCGTAAATGTCCGCAGGCGATGTGTAAAATGAGTCCAGAATTTCACGGAGAGGCTCCAGCTCTCCTTTGGAGAAATCCTGAAGCATGTTTGGAGCAAAACGCCACTCAGCCGGATAAAGCGAAAACATAGGGTAGTCTTCTTTTTCGTCGTGTCCGCAGACCCTGAACCATTCTATACTTTGGATTTTTTGCAGGTAGCCGTTTTTGATGAGCAAACGGCGCAGGATAGCCTGCATCAGTTGGGTTTTGTCGTAGGCAAAGGGTTCTGCCTGTCCGAGGGGTTTTGAATAGCCGATGCGAATAGTGCCATTGTAAAAGCAAATTCGCCATCTGAAAGTGCTTCCGAGGCGCTCAAAGCGGCCAAAATTTGAAGCGTTTTGCGATTTTTGCGAGTTGTCGCGTTTTTCACCGTACATTGTTAAACATTTTTTAGTACATGAACATTTTTTTTGAACGGTTATCTTGTTTAAGGATAAACCACAATGCTTGCCGCTGAACAGTTACATGGCGGTCGCCGCAAAAAAAATCGCCGTTTTTCCGAAAAGTCAAGGCGATGCCAGCCCTCATTTTTGAGGGTGTTTTTTTGGGCATTCCATGCCTGTGAGAGGCAAAATGAGCGTTTGAGCCACCTGCTGCGCTCCGTGGCTCTGGAGCGCAGCGTAAACGCTTAAAAAACTGATTAGCAGCGTTTTATACTGCAACATTACGTTCCCTTTCGGCACATAGCAAGCGATTCGGGAACTATTTTTAATGGTATTTTTAGCGGCGCTTATGAACGTTTTGAAGCCTTGTGAATGCGCCTGACTTCGGTGTGCAAAGCAGAGGAAAGTCCCCTACCCTGCGGCTGCTCCCAAAAGGGAGCCTCACTTTTATTTAACTAAACTACACTATTCATGCACCGGCAAAGCTACAGCTTATCAGCGCACAGCATCAGCATAAAACGGCGCAGAATTGTCCACCAAACCGTGCGGGAAAGATGCCTGCGGTTCAAGTTCCTCTTGAACCATATGGCCTACCTGCATGTGGCAATAGTCGGCAATTGTGCCCTCGTAGAACGGACGGACAAAGGCTGCGACTGCAATTGCTTCTGCGGTACTGAGCAGGAACGGTGCGCTCAGTTGCGGGTTTTTGAGCGCCTTGGAAGCGCTCCTGATAACCGCCTTCTGAGCGCTTTCCAGCAGGCCGCGTGCTGCCCATGCTCCACCCGCCGCACGTAGGTTGTGCGAGTTGGTGGTGGTGTATTGTGCCTGGCTCAGGACGGCAATAATGTCCGTTAAAAGCTCTGTATAATCCTGAAGATGAAATTGAACCTTGGCCATTTTAATTGCGGTGTTTTCGTTGGTAAAAAAGTCTCATATATGCAATTGTACTTTTTTTATTCGTTGGCTAACACGTTTTAACGTGTTAGCTTATTTACTGAATATTTTAAAGGTTGTCCCGTTTCGCTTATCGTGGGCTTCATACCGGCACGAGTCCGAGCAGTAGGTATGCCTTGCGGATTTTTTTTGAAAAGGCAACCCGCAGTTTGCGCACAGGGTGGGAGCAATATCGAACTCGTACTGAGGTTTTCTGACTTCCCTGCCGGATAGGGGAGAGTCCGGCAGGGCTATTGAAAATTTTCAATGTCAAACTCATAATTCGGCTTTTTAGTACCGTTGATAGGTGGGGGAGGCGCTGTTTTGACTTCGGGGACAGGGATGGATGCTTGCTTGTCCTTTGTCGTCCAGTCTAGGTTGGCGTATTTGGCTCGGACGGCAGCCTTTGCCTGCTCATTTGCTGCCCATTTTTCCAGCTCGGCAACCTCATCAACATCCTGCGTATCGTCGGGGATGCCGTACCCAACATTGTGGATAAAGAAGGCAACGGCAAAGGGCAGGAAGCCCGACAGAATAACGATTGCGCCATTGATGGCTGTAACACCTGGTTGCCACAGGTGGGCGTAAACCGTAAAGCTCACACCAACCGTAATAGAGGCGATTGTCCAACTTGCGGCGCGTTGTTTACGCAGGCCGGTGGCAACAATACTGCCAACAAAAAAGGCTGCACCGGCAACGGCTCCCAAATGAGCCATGAAGGAAAGCTCACCGTAAAGGCTTTCCATGAATTTTAAAAACAAGGTGCGGTGGTTCTGGAACTCAAAAAGAATCCCGATTGAGGCGGTGGCTGCGTACAAAGTACGCTTTTTGATACCCACCCAAATGGCTTCTAATTCTGACATGGTTTCTCGGTTTATGCGCGGGGATAGTAAGCATCCGCCGCAGTTATTATTTCAAAGCGAATAAAAAAAGAGGTTGGAATAGGCGCGGGGACTTCCATTTTACCGGAGTCGTCGCCTATGAACACTACCTTATCAGGCAGTACCTGCGTGCATCGGAAGACCTCTTTGGTGCGTTTGCTCCTTATGAGGTCGTTTCGGTTGAAAAAAGCAAGCGTCTTCATGTCTCAGGTGTACCTCCGACAATAATTGCTAAAGTTTGCTCAACGATTTTCGCTACGGCTTGTCTCAATATTTTATTGACAATTCTATCATCAACCATAGCTTGGTAGAAAGCATCTGAAATAATGCCTGCATTATTATTAAAATGGATCGCGCAGTCAATTTCTGCTTCTGGGTTCGGGAGGGAAATGATGAGCGCTACATGTGCTTCCTCTGCCTTTAGGCGGTCGAAAATCTCATCTACTTTTTTATGAAGGTCTTCACGGGAAATCATTGCTGCGCTCCTTCCTCGGCGCTGGCCGCAATTTCCATGCTGCTGGGGGGCAGCAGGGTGTGGTAAGGCTCAGGCTCATCCTCGTCCTGCAAGGCAGCAAACTCTGCCTCCAGCGCAGCGAGGCGCTCAGAGAGCATGGCACGTACTTCTGGAATAAAGTGCCTTCCAAGACCACCGGGAGGGAATATGAACTCCTTATCTAACCCATCGCCAAAGTAGAAAGATATGCCCGCAAAGGGCGCTTGTATGGCATCAAATTTATGCAGGGTGGCTTTGATATCTGTGATTTCACTCACAATTTCAGCCGCTCTTTGAAAGGTCTCAATTTTCATATGTATAGAGCATTTTGTAGTTCAAGGTTGAATCTGCGCGAAGGATTGCGCCTGTTTCCGTATTGATGCGGATAAGTGTTTTATCGGGCAGGCCGATGAAAACCACTCCAGCAGCGTGAGTTACTTTCGTGCCATTGGGCAGGGTAGCGCTCCGAGCGCTATACAACCTGCTATGAGGCTGGCAGGCAGCCGCCAAAAGCAGAAGCATTGCGAATACGATTTTTTGCATTACTTTTGTGGAAATAAGGTTAAAAATTGGTTTCTCTTATTGCGGGGGCGTTGGTGGCGCTCCCGCTTTTTTATTCCTTCAACTTTGCCACGTACAGCCGGCGATGAAGCCAGCCCGAGCAATAATCTCTCAGAAATCAAATCAAACTACCAACACTCCCAAGCGATACCGAGCGCAAATTGTATCATAGCGCGTCTCGGTTGCGGTGTGTAACCTTCAGACCTGGTTCCGGCTTTGGTGGTTCCGGCTTCGGCGGCTCTGCCTTAGGACGTGCAGCTACTACGATAGCCACAATCACCACGCAGGCAAATAAAAAGGCAATCAAAATGGTTTCCATGATATTAATTAGTAGGGGAGTTCAACTCCCTTATATGTGTCTTGTTCCTCAATTGCCGCTTTGAAATCAATTGGAGGAAGAGATGCAAGATGCTGCCTCATCACCTCCTGAACGTATTCGGCAGGGCTTACTCCTGCCTTCAAAGCAACAACACGGATATTCCGCAATAGCGGTTTTTCAAAATCCCAGTGGACTTTGGTTGTTTCTTTTTTCGGGGCTGTTTTGCTCATGTCGGAGTATTTTAGTTACTTTGAGTACCAAAAGTACTTTTAATACTTTGACTTTGCAAAACTACGAAAACATCGTTTAAATGCAATACCTAACATAAACTTTTTTTTATGGAAACAACTGAAAGAAACATTCGGAAATTAGCAGCTCTTAAAGACATGACACTCAAAGAGTTAGCTAAAAAGGCGGGAATCGCCGAGTCTACGTTACACACACTATTTAAGCGTGGAGATGCCTCCACCAAGGTGATGCTCAAAATTGCGGAGGCTTTGGAGGTGGATATGGAGCGCCTTTATGAAAGCGATGGAACGGCTATTAAAAGCTATAAAAAACCGCAAACAAGCACCAGCGATGACTTGATTGCGGCAAAAGATGCTTTGATTGAGGAACTCAAAAGGGACAAAGAGTTTTTGAAGTCCTTGCTGGCCGAGCGGCTCGGCAGGATAGAGGAACGTTTGAGCGTGGGAAAGGATGATGCCGCGAGTATTATAGAGATGTATCCGGAGAAAAAGCCTGGTGTTATGAAGGTAACAAGGGCATCGTAAAGGGTACATGGTTACTCGCGGCTGGGCAAAGGTCTGAAAAACAGACTGCTAAAAAACAAAATTCGAGTCCTGCCCTCGCTACGAAACTGAATATTAATTCGCTAAAAGAGGCCGTCCAAAAAGGGGCGGCCTTTTTCATTAAGTACTAGCCAATAACAGAGTTTGGTTGTGCTTTATGGGCAAGCATGGCTTGTAGAACAGGGTTGTTAGCCTCCGCAAGGCGCGATATAGGGCTAAAAAATGATAAAAAAAACGGCGGGCCTTTGCCACCATTTTGCGCAGGTTGTGCCCAAGTGCCATGAGCAGGAATTCCAGGC